>NZ_JAIZRS010000010.1:0-213814 GCF_020419985.1 Burkholderia sp. AU32262 | reverse complement strand
GCGCGTACGTGGTGCCGCTATTCTGAATTCCGCCGGTAGCCGACAGTGCGAGATTGCCGCTCGCCGTGGTCTTGCCCGTGAGCACGAGCCGACCGTTCGATTGCAGCGTCAGGTCACCGGCCTGCGCCGCGATCGTGCCAGCGTTGGCCACCCCGACACCGAACTCGTTGGACGCCAGGAAGATCCGATTACTATACATACCGCCTAACTGGCTCACGTCGATCGCGACTGACGGAGCGGGGCCGTCGCCGGCGATCGGCGTCGCGGCAAGCGTGTCGTGGTTGACTTGGGCCGCGCCGGCGATCACGTTCAGGTTCTTCGCGTAGACCGCCGCGTTCACCTGTACCGCGCGAGCAATAAGATCCACCTGATCGGTACCGGTTGCATTCAAACCGGCACCCGAGACGGTCACGAGCCCGCGGTTGACGTTGTAACCGGCGAGCGAACCATCGGCGCCGTAGTACGGCGCGCCCGTTGTGAGGGTTGCGCGACTGGTGTTGATGAAGGACGCGCCATCAAGATAAATGCCCGACGGATTCGCGAGGACGAGCTCCGCCCGGGAGCCGGCGATCTCCAAAGCGCCACGAATTTGGGAAGGATTCGGACTGTTGACCTGGTTGACGATGATCCTCGCAGCCTGCCCGGCTCCGTAATTCGGGTTGCCGTTGATCCAGCCCGCCTGCTGCGTCTGAACCATCGTGGCCGAGTTGTTCAGGATCGCGCCAGCCTTTTGTACGTCGAACTGGTTGTAGGTGTTGACCGAGACGCCCGCATTCGACGGTCGCGCCACGTTGACTTGAGGCAAGCCGTTCGGCGTCTGGATCACGTGCGTGCTGGTGCCCGGCGTCGGAACGATCTGCGCATCGGACAAGGTGGGGAACATGCCAAGCGCAGCAACGCCCGCTGCTACGACGTGCACACCGGATATCGGCGAGCGTCGACGTGCGCGCACCTCGGCTGTTGCGTATTTGCCCTCGGCGGTCGCCGTCTCCGCGACGGCCACCACGATACCCCGAAGCCTGGAATACACCAGGCGATGCGAATTTTGTTCACTCTCGTTGACGCGGCCCGCGTCCATTCGTTGGATTATCGAGCGTGAGCGTACCAAAGCACTGGTAAATCACTGTCAACAATTGCTAAGCCGTTGAAGAAACACCACAAATTGTGAATTTCGGATGCGTCTGATTGACATGCGCCGTGGACATTTCCTGTCAGATACGTAAGGCATACTGACGGACAATCGGACTGACTTTTCGCATAAATTTTGTTTCCCGATTTCTCTCGCACGACTCCCGTCCGAAAATAATCGTTATCGTATGCAGTCAATTAAACAAGAGGCATTCGACATCGATGGCCCGCCCGTAGCCCACTCTGTCACAACAAACGGGCGTATATCGGAAGCACGACTCGCATCGCTATCCCGAGCGTCCATGCAGGCGCATTGATCTGCTCGAAAATGTCCGGCTACGAACGAGGACTGATTGCTCCGAGCTAGGCTGCCTCGACCTCGATCACCGGCTCGCAACGAATCGGAAAATTGACCGAATTCGCGATATAGCACTTCGCATGCGCATCGTGATGCAGCCGCTTGGCGAGCGCGCGATCGTCGCCCGCCCGGATCGTCACCCGCGGGCGCAGCACGATTTCAGTGAAGCGCCCCGCTTCGGCGCTGTCGACCATCGTGCCTTCCGCGTGGTCGACGTAGGCCAGCACGCGGATGCCGGCCTCGGCGCACAGATGCAGATACCAGAGCTCGTGGCATGCCGATGCCGACGCGAGCAGCAGATCTTCGGGGTTCCAGCGCGCGGCGTCGCCGCGGAACGCCGGGTCCGACGAACCGGGGATATCCGGCTTCGAACCGGCCCGGATCACATGATCGCGACCGTACTCGCGATAGCCGGACGTGCCGGTGCCGCGATTGCCCGTCCACTCCACCGCGACGCGATACCGGTGTTCGCCAGATGCCATTTCGCTCTCCATTGAGGTTGGTTGCCCCACCGGGCCGAACACCGTTGCGTGCAGCCCGTCGATGGTCGCCATTGTGGCACTGGATGGCCGTTTGGTATACCATTATTCCAAAATCAACGAACAGGCACGCATGGAAGCCAAACTCGACTCCACGGCGGACGCGATCGCCGCGTCGCTGCGCGACATGATCATCAACGGCGAACTGGCGGCCGGCGAGCGGCTCGTCGAGCGCGACCTGGCCGAGCGGTTCGGCATCAGCCGGATCCCGATGCGCGAGGCGATCCAGCGGCTGGAGCGCGAAGGTTTGCTCGATATCTTCCGGAATCGCGGCGCCGTCGTGCGGATGCTGAGCGCATCGGACGTGCAGGAAATCTATGATCTGCGCGTGCTGCTCGAAGGCGATGCAATCTACCGCAGCGTGAAGCGGCTCGACGACGAAACGCTCGCGCGCGCCGAACTCGTGCATCGGCTGCTCGGCGATGCAACCGCGCCGCGCCGGCAGGGCGAGCTGAACCGTGAATTCCACGCATTGCTGTATTCGTGCTGCGGCAACGCGCGGCAGTTGAAGTCGATCGCCGAACTGCGCGGCCAGGTCGAACGTTACGAGCGCCTGCAGGCCACGCTGCTCGCGGACACACCGTCGTTCCAGGTCGAGCACGAAGCGATTCTGCAGGCATGTCGCGAACGCAATGCACGCGCGGCACGCGCGATGACGGTCGCGCATCTCGAGTCGGCAAGAAACATCGTGCTGCGGCTCGTCGAAGGCGGCTGAGGCGGCGCACGACCGCCCGCGCCTCGCTATGCCGCGTGCGGTACCGGCCCCGTCGTCCCGCGCACCGCCAGCGTCGGCGGTGACGCGACCCGCACGCGCGATGCGTCTCCACCCTGCCCGCCCGCCTCGCGCAGCGTATTGAGCAATTCGACCGCGAGGCCGGCCGCCTCGGCGGTCGGGATCGCGACGGTCGTCAGCGTGGGCCGCGTGTCGCGGGCGAGATGGATGTCGGTGATGCCGACGATCGACAGATCGTCGGGCACGCGCCGGCCGCGATCGGCGGCCGCATGCATCGCGCCGATCGCCGGCAGGTCGTTGGTCGCGACGAGCGCGGTCAACCGCGGGTGCGCATCGAGCAGCCGGCCCGCCGCACGCAGCCCGCCTTCGATCGAATCATGCTCGGCCGCGACGATCGATGCGTCGAGCCCCGCGTCGCGCATCACGTCGACGAAGCCGTCGTAGCGCGCCGCCTGCACGCCGCTCGCCGCGCCGCCGACGATCACGCCGATCTTCTCGTGACCGAGCTCGAGCAGATGCCGCGTCGCGATCCGTCCGGCCTCGCGGAAATCGATCGCCACGCACGGCAGGCCGTCGGGCGGCGCGTCGGGCCGCTCCCACAGGCACAGCACGATCGGCACGCCGCGCCGCGCGACGTCGAGCAGATCCGGCAGGTGCAGGTTCGCATTGGTCACGAGAATCCCCTCGGAGATCGTGCCGGCGATCTGGTCGAGATACGCGCGCCCCTGCAACGGGTCTTCATTCGTATTGCAGACGATCAGGAACTGCCCGTTGCGGCGCACCGCGCGCTCGACCGCCAGCGCGAACTCCGGATAGAACGGGTTCGCGATACTCGATACCATCAACGCGACCGTCGGCGCACGCCCTTCGGCCAGCGCCCGCGCGGCGAGATGCGGCCGGTAGCCGAGCGCGTCGATCGCTTCGAGCACGCGCGCCCGCGTCGCGTCGCCGACCCGCCCGCGGCCGCGCAGCACATTCGACACCGTCGCGGCCGTCACGCCGGCGCGGCGCGCCACTTCTTCCAGTGTTGCCATCGTTTGCCCACTATATGAGACGTCGATCCAGTATTTGCTTCGCTCACCGAAGCGGCGCACTATCGCCGCACACCTTGCCGCCCGACCGACGGGCGCGACTCGGCCGCGATCGCATCGCCTCTTTTTTTGATCGCGATGATTAAGCGCTTAATCAAGCAGGATGGCGCATTAAAACATGGAGCGGAGACAATGGCGAGCATCTCGATGCGGCGCGTGCAGAAAGCCTACGGCGAGCACGCGCCGGTCATTCGCGACGTCGATCTGGAGATCGGCGCGCACGAGTTCTGCGTGTTTCTCGGGCCGTCCGGGTGCGGGAAATCGACGCTGCTGCGCATGATCGCGGGGCTCGAGGATCTGAGCGCGGGCGAGCTGTCGATCGACGGCCGCCGCGTCGACGACGTGCCGGCCGCCGAGCGCGGCGTCGCGATGGTGTTCCAGAGCTACGCGCTGTTTCCGCACATGACGGTGTACGAGAACATGGCGTTCGGGCTGAAGCTCGCGCGCGTGCCGAAGGCCGAGATCGACCGGAAGGTGCGCGACGCCGCGCGCATCCTGCAGCTCGACGCGCTGCTCGAGCGCAAGCCGAAGGCGCTGTCGGGCGGCCAGCGGCAACGCGTCGCGATCGGCCGCGCGATCGTGCGCGAGCCCGGCGTGTTCCTGTTCGACGAGCCGCTGTCGAACCTCGACGCGGCGCTGCGCGGCCAGACCCGCATCGAGATCGCGCGGCTGCACCGGCAGTTCGAGCGCGCGAGCGTCGTCTACGTGACGCACGACCAGACCGAGGCGATGACGCTCGCCGACAAGATCGTACTGCTGCATGCCGGCGCCGACACCGCGCAACACGGCAGCATCGCGCAAGTGGGCGCGCCGCTCGACCTCTATCACCACCCTGCCAGCCGCTTCGTCGCCGGCTTCATCGGCTCGCCGCGCATGAATTTCCTGCCGGCCGTCGTGACCGCGTGCGACGCGCGGCGCACGAGCGTCACGCTCGTGCCGTCCGGCGAAACCTTCGTGCTGCCGCGCGACGGCTCGGCGCTCGGCGCCGGCACGGCCGTGACGCTCGGCATCCGCCCCGAACACCTGACGCTCGGCGCCGCGCCCGACGCGACGACGCTCGCGCGCGACGTCGTGCTCGTCGAACGCCTGGGCGAACAGACCTACGTGCACCTCGACCAGCCCGGCCAGCCCGACGCCACGCCGCTGATCGCGAAGGTGCCCGGCGACGCGCAGGTCCGCACCGGCGAACGCGTGCACGTGCACGCGCCGGCCGCGGCCTGTCACCTGTTCACCGAAGACGGCCGCGCGGTGCCCGCGTGCGCCGACCTTCCCGTCCACCACTACGCATAAGGATCGGGCGTGCGCCTCGGAGTCTGTTACTACCCGGAACACTGGCCGGAATCGATGTGGGCCGACGATGCCCGCCGGATGAAAGCGCTCGGTATCGAGCAGGTGCGGATCGCCGAATTCGCGTGGAGCCGCATCGAGCCGTCTCCCGGCGAATACGACTGGGGCTGGCTCGACCGTGCGGTCGACGTGCTCGGCGCGGCCGGCCTCGAGATCGTGATGTGCACGCCGACCGCCACGCCGCCGAAATGGCTGGTCGACCGCCATCCCGACATTCTCGCGATCGGCGCCGACGGCCGGCCGCGCGCGTTCGGCTCACGCCGCCACTACGATTTCTCGTCGCCGACCTATCTCGAAGCGTCGCGCCAGATCTGCACGGCGGTTGCCGAACGCTACGGCCGCCACCCGGCCGTGCGCTACTGGCAGACCGACAACGAGCTGGGCTGCCACCAGACGGTCGTCAGCTATTCGCCGGCCGCGCTCGTGCGCTTCCGTGCATGGCTGAAGGCGCGCTACGGCACGATCGATGCGCTGAACCGCGCGTGGGGCACCGTGTTCTGGAGCATGGAGTATCGCCATTTCGACGAAGTGGACGCGCCCGTGGGCACCGTGACCGAAGCCCATCCGTCGCATCGCCTCGACTACCGGCGCTTCGCGTCCGACGAGCTCGCGCGCTATCACCGGATGCAGGTCGACGTGATCCGCGCGCACTCGCCGGGCCGGCCGGTCGCGCACAACTTCATGCAGCTGTTCACCGAGTTCGATCACTACGAGGTCGCGCGCGACCTCGACGTCGCGACGTGGGACAGCTACCCGCTCGGCGCGCTCGAGGAGCTGTGGTTCGCGCCCGACGTGAAGGCGCGCTGGCTGCGCACCGGCCATCCGGATTTCGCATCGTTCAATCACGACCTGTACCGCGGCATGTCGAAGCGGCCGTTCTGGGTGATGGAACAGCAACCGGGCCCCGTGAACTGGGCGCACTGGAACCCCGCGCCGCTGCCGGGCATGGTGCGGCTGTGGAGCTGGGAAGCGTTCGCGCACGGCGCCGGTTGCGTGTCGTACTTCCGCTGGCGGCAGGCGCCGTTCGCGCAGGAGCAGATGCATGCGGGCCTGCACACGCCCGACGACAGGCTCGACGAAGGCGGGCGCGAAGCGCAGCGCGTCGCGCGGGAAATCGCCGCCGTGCTCGACGCCGGCCCGGATGCCGACGCGAACGGTGCGGTGCGTGCGCCCGTCGCGCTCGTGTTCGACTATGAAGCGAAGTGGCTGTTCGAAGTGCAGCCGCAAGGCGCCGATTTCCACTACCCGCGCTTCGCGTTCGAGTACTACTCGGCGCTGCGCTCGCTCGGCCTCGACGTCGACATCGTGTCCGCGCATGCACCGCTCGACGGCTATCGGCTCGTCGTCGTGCCGCCGCTGCCGATCGTCCCGGACGATTTCGCGTCGCGGCTCGCCGCATCGGGTGCGCACGCGGTGTTCGGCCCGCGCACCGGCTCGAAAACCGCCGACCTGCAGATTCCGCCGGCGCTGCCGCCCGGCCCGCTCGCGTCGATCCTGCCGGTGCGTGTGTGGCGCGTCGAATCGCTGCGGCCGAACCTGACCGAACGGATCGACGGCACGCTACGCGACGGGTCGCCGCTCACGGGCGCGGCGCGCCACTGGCGCGACTTCGTCGAGCTGCACGACGACACGCGCAGCGTCGTGCACGCGCGCTTCGCCGACGGCCATCCGGCCTGCCTATCGCACGGTACGCTGCATTACTGGGCCGCGCTGTTCGACGATGCGACCACCGTGCGCCTGTTCGCCGATATCGCGGCCGAAGCCGGCCTGGCCCCGACGCCGCTCGGCGACGCCGTGCGCGTGAGCCGCCGCGGCGGCCTGACCTACGTCTTCAACTACGGCGACACACCGCACGCGATCGACGCGGTACCGCCGTCGGCGTTCGTGCTCGGCGCCGCGCAGGTCGAGCCGCAAGGCGTCGCCGTGTATCGAAGCCGTTCGTAGCAACCGCCCCGGTGCGAAGACGCGCCGGTCACGCACAAACAACGACACACAGGACTGGAGACACTCATGACCCATCGCCCCCTTCGCGTCGCTGCCCGCCTGGCGACCGTCGCCGCCATCGCATCCGCATCGTTCGGCGCCGCGGCGCCCGCCGATGCCGGCACGCTGACGATCAACATCGCGTTCAAGGGCGCGAGCCAGCGCGCCGTGTGGCAGTCGACGATCGAAGCGTTCCACAAGGCGCATCCCGACATCGACGTGAAGCCGACCTTCGTCGACGAGGAAGCGTACAAGGTGCAGCTCCCCGCGTGGCTCACGACCGTCGCGCCGGACGTCGTGAACTGGCACGCGGGCGAGCGGATGGCGTACTACGCGAAGCGCGGGCTGTTCGAGGACCTGAGCGGCGACTGGACGAAAAACGGCTGGGACGCGATGTACGCGTCGACGCGCAGCGCCTCGTCGTACAACGGCAAGCAGTACGCGGCTCCGACCGTCTACTACTCGTGGGGGCTGTTCTACCGCAAGGACCTGTTCCGCAAGGTCGGCATCGCCGACGAGCCGAAGACGTGGGACCAGTTTCTCGATGCGTGCAGGAAGCTGAAGGCGGCCGGCATCACGCCAATCGCGATCGGCGGCCGCGACGCGTGGACGCTCGCCGGCTGGTTCGACTATCTCGACCTGCGCCTGAACGGCAACGCGTTCCACCAGCAGCTGATGGCCGGCGACGTGCCGTACACCGACCCGCGCGTGAAGAAGGTCTACACGACGTGGAAATCGCTGATCGATGCCGGCTACTTCATCGACAACGCGCTGTCCTACGATCTCGACGGCGCGCAGCCGTTCCTGTTCCAGGGCAAGGCCGCGATGATGCTGATGGGCACCTTCATCGCGGCGGGTTTCCCGCCCAACGTGAAACCGGAAATGGGCTACTACCGCTTCCCGATCATCGACCCGAAGGTGCCGACCGCCGAGGACGGCCCGGTCGAATCGCTGCACATCCCGACCAAGGCGAAGAACAAGGCCGACGCGCATACGTTCCTCGCATTCGTCGAAACGCCCGAGATCGGCGCGAAGCTCGCCGAAGGGCTCGGCTCGCTGTCGGCCAACAGCAAGTCGCCCGAGCCGGCCGATCCGATCTCGCGCATCGGCTTCCGGATCCTCGCCGACACGAAGGGCGGCGTCGCGCAGTTCTACGACCGCGACATGACCAAGGAAATGGCCGACGAGGGGATGAAGGGCATGCAGCAGTTCGTCGCGAATCCCGCGCAGCTCGATACGGTGCTCGCGCAACTCGAACAGACCCGCAAGCGGATCTACAAGAAGTGATCGCGTGACCCAACCGGCGGCCGCGCGCCGCCGTGTCCGTTCAGGAGGCTTGCCGTGTCCAGTCCGACCACGTCCACCCCGCGCGACGGCACCGCGCCGCCGCCGCGCGGCTCGTCCGCCAGCGCATTGCGCGCCCGCCGCCCGTCGCCCGCCGTGCGGCGGCAACGGCGCGCCGCGTGGCTCTTTCTCGCGCCGGCCTGCGCGATGGTTGCCGTCTATGTGATCTGGCCGATCCTGTCGACGTTGTCGCTGAGCCTGTACAACTGGGACGGGATGACCGAGCGCACCTTCGTCGGCCTCGCGAACTACGCGGAGCTGCTGCATGCGCCGACGTTCTACACGGCGCTGCGCAACAACGTGATCTGGCTCCTGCTGTTCATGCTCGCGCCGCCGCTCGGCCTCGCGCTCGCGCTGTACCTGAACCAGGCGGTCGGCGGTATCCGGCTCGTGAAGTCGCTGTTCTTCGCGCCGTTCGTGCTCTCGGGCGTGGTGGTCGGCCTGATCTTCTCGTGGTTCTACGATCCGACCTTCGGCCTGCTCGCGCTGCTCGCCGGGCATGGGATCCCGGTGCTCGGCGACGCGCGCTACGCGACGTTCGGCATCGTGTTCGCCGCGCTGTGGCCGCAAACGGCGTACTGCATGATCCTGTACCTGACCGGCCTCACGTCGGTCAACCCGGAACAGATCGAAGCCGCGCGGATGGAAGGCGCGCGCGGCTTCGCGCTGCTGTGGCACGTCGTGCTGCCGCAACTGCGGCCGACCACCTTCATGGCGATCGTCGTCACCGTGATCGGCGCGCTGCGCAGCTTCGACCTGATCTCGGTGATGACGGGCGGCGGTCCGTTCGAAAGCTCGACCGTGCTCGCGTATTACATGTACGACCAGGCGATCAAGTACTACCGGCTCGGCTATTCCGCGTCGATCGCGGTCGTGCTGTTCGCGATCATGCTCGTCTACATCGTGTTCCAGTTGCGCCGCATGCTGCGCAACGAACAGTGACCTTTCGGGAGTTCACTCATCATGTTTCCGACACCCGTTGCCCACTGGAAGCCGGTATCGCGCCGGCTGTACAAGCTGTCGCTGCCCGTCGCGCTCGTGATCTGGCTGCTGCCGATGATCGCGGTGTTCGTCACGTCGGTGCGCTCGACCGAGGAACTCGTCGAAGGTCACTACTGGGGCTGGCCGCGCCGCTTCGCGATGATCGAGAACTATCGCGACGCGCTGACGACGTCGCCGATGCTCCATTATTTCTGGAACAGCGTGCAGATCACCGTGCCGTCGGTCATCGGCTCGATCGCGCTCGCGGCGATGGCCGGCTTCGCGCTCGCGACCTACCGGTTTCGCGGCAATACCGCGCTGTTCGGCACGTTCGTCGCCGGCAACTTCGTGCCGGTGCAGGTGCTGATGATTCCGGTGCGCGACCTGTCGCTGCGGCTCGGCGTGTTCAATACCGTCGAAGCGCTGATCCTGTTTCATGTCGCGTTTCAGACGGGGTTCTGCACGCTGTTCCTGCGCAACTTCATCAAGCAGTTGCCGTTCGAGCTGATCGAGGCGGCGCGCATCGAGGGCGCGGGCGAATGGACGGTGTTCTGGCGCATCGTGCTGCCGCTGATCCGGCCGGCGCTGGCCGCGCTCGCGATTCTGGTGTTCACGTTCGTGTGGAACGATTACTTCTGGGCGCTGTGTCTCACCCAGGGCGACGAGGCGGCGCCGATCACGGCGGGCGTCGCGGCGCTGAAGGGGCAATGGACGACGTCGTGGAATCTCGTATCGGCCGGATCGATTCTCGCCGCGCTGCCGTCGGTCGCGATGTTCTTCGCGATGCAGAAGCATTTCGTCGCGGGGCTCACGTTCGGCGCGACGAAAGGCTGAGCGCGCGCCGATCGCGTTTTCGGATCTCCCCCTCCGCATCGTGAGGTTGCCCGCTTCGGCGGGCTTTTTTCATGCGTCGCGGGTTCGGTGGATCTCGTTTGGCAACCCTGGCCCGCCGTTCAGCTTCAACACCGTCCACGAATCGGATGAGCGAGAAGACTGATATGAACGGCGAGCGTCCGATACGTGGTGCGGAGCCGACCTTCAAAACGGCGCGCCCAACGTACCGGCGAATGACAAACCCGGTCAGAGATCTCCGCGCACTTCACCCGTTCCCAGCGCGTTCCGCTGCCGGTTGACTTCCGCCCACAGTTCATCGCTATCGTCGTCGCGCAGCACGACCATCCAGTCCAGTTGATCGTCGGTCACGCCGAAGTACTCCAGAATTTCCCGCCGAACCCCATCGATGAACTGCGCGTATTCCGGCGTGGCCTGCGCTCGCGCGTGCAGGGCGTCGTATTCCGCATCGTCCACGCCGCCGCCGTGCTCGTCGATATAGCGCGAGATCCACTGGTCTCGTTCGTGGTCGTAATCGGCTTCGGCGCGCATCGCTTGCACGGCCGTGTAGAAATCCAGCTGGGCAAACGCGGCGATCGCCGCCGTTGTCGCCTCGTCGAATGTCGTCGTCATTCCATCTCTCACTTCAGTCATCGCACATCATCGGCCACGCCGCGAAGCTTCTATCGCGGGCGGTTTCAGGTCGCTCACGAGAAACCCGGCAGCGCTGTTCCGAACCACCCGTATGCATTCACGGCATCGGACGGCTCAATCGTATCGGGCACGTCGAAAGCGAAGGATCGGGCTATCTGGATGGTTTGCCAGGTTTGCCACGACCGCCCGCGGATTTGCCCGCCATGTTGCTCGCAGCCTTCCCCGTCGCCGGTTTGCCCGCCGGTTTGCCGCGCGGCTTGTGCACGCTGAACGGGCTGCCGATGGTGTAGTCCGTTCCCGTGCCGACGGCTGGTTTCGCCTGCTGCGCCGCGGGCTTGCGCTTGCCTTCGCTCCGTTGCGCTGGCGGCTTCTTGCCCGGCGCCTGCCTGGCGACCGGCACGGCTTGCGGCACTTTGGGCTTCTTCGGCTTTTTGGGTTTCTTGATGATCTGACCCGTCGCGCTGGTTTCCGGCACGCGGTGTTCGGCTTCGAAACCCGGCTCTTCTTCCCGCCGCAGCGTCTGCCGGATCAGCGCTTCGATCGCGGCCAATTGCGGCGCTTCATCGGCGCACACGAGGGACACCGCCACCCCGCTGGCACCTGCGCGGCCGGTACGGCCGATACGGTGCACGTAGTCTTGCGCGACGATCGGCAGATCGACGTTGATCACCAGCGGCAGATCGTCGATATCCAGCCCGCGCGCCGCCACATCGGTGGCGACCAGCATCTGCACCTCACCCGTCTTGAAGCGCTCCAGCGCACGCAAACGCGCGGGTTGCGGCTTGTCGCCGTGGATCGTATCGACCGCATAGCCGGCTTTCTCCAGCATGAGCGCCAGATAATCGACGCCATTGCGGGTCTTGACGAACACCAGCGCGTGTTCCCACTTGTTTTGGGCCACCAGGTGCATGAAGAGCTCTGGCTTGTTCCGCTTGTCGACCGTCACCACCCACTGCTTGATCTTGCTGGCCGTGGCGTTGGGCGGGCTGACGCTGATATCGACCGGGCTGCGCAGAATGCTCGCGGCCATCTTGCGGATTTCGTCCGAAAACGTGGCCGAGAACAGCAGCGTCTGGCGCCTGGCGGGCAACGCGGCAAAGACCGCGTCGAGTTCGCGCGCGAAGCCGAGATCGAGCATGCGGTCGGCTTCATCGAGCACGAGCGTCTGCACCTGATCGAACTGCACGGCGTTCTGGCGATTGAGGTCGAGCAAACGGCCGGGCGTCGCCACGAGCACGTCGACGCCCTTGCGCAGCTTCATCATCTGCGGATTGATGCTCACGCCGCCGTAGGCGGCCAGAAATCGCAGATCGAGGCCTTTGCCGTACTCGACGAAGCTTTGCAGCACCTGCTCGGCCAGTTCACGTGTCGGCACCAGCACCAGCACGCGCGCACGGTTGCTGGATACCGCCGGGCCGTGTTGCGCCAGCCGTTGCAACAGCGGCAGCGCGAAACCGGCCGTCTTGCCGGTACCGGTCTGTGCGGCGGCCATGACGTCCTTGCCGCCGAGCACGGCGGGAATCGCCTTGGCCTGCACCGGCGTGGGTGTCTGGTAATTGAGGCCCTGCAGATTACGCAGCAACGGCTCGATCAGGCCAAGCGAGGCAAAAGACATGGACATGTTCCGGGCTAAAACCGCAATTCTAGCGGTTACCGCGCCGGCCAAGCGCCCGCTCACGTCCGGCCGTCGAGCCGCAACGTCGACGCGGTGGCCCGCGATCGAAGCCGGCGCGGCAGCGATCGCCGCCGACCGCAAGCGGCGGCGGCAAGTTCATGAAGGAATACGGCGGCCTGTCGCGCTCCGACCCCGTCCATGCGGAGAAGGCGCGCGCGCGTCGGCGCGCTCGCGGCCGGACCTGATTGTCACCGCCAACGTCGGCTGCCAGACTCATCGGAATGGCGCGAGCCGCACACCCGTGCGCCACTGGATCGAGCGCGTCGACAACCGGCTGGTGGACCGGCCGCCTATTCCGGAGGGAAGCCATGCAAACGAAACCCGAACTCGAACTGGCCGATGCCGAGCGCATGCTCGCCGCGGCCCGCGCGGAAGCGGAACGCCACGGCTGGGCCGTGTCGATCGCCGTCGTCGACGACGGCGGCCACCTGCTCGCGTTCGCGCGGCTGAACGGCGCATCGCCGGCCAGCAGCTGCATCGCGCAGGACAAGGCGCGCGCGGCGGCGCTCGGCCGTCGCGAGACGAAGGCGTATGAGGATATGATCAACGGTGGCCGCACCGCGTTTCTGAGCGCGCCGCTGACGGGGTTGCTCGAAGGCGGCGTGCCGGTCACGGTCGGCGGCCGGATCGCGGGCGCGATCGGCGTGTCTGGCGTAAAGTCCGAACAGGACGCGCAGATCGCCCGCGCCGGCACACAGAGCGTCGCGGAATAACCAGCCAAACCGCACGCATTTTCCCCGGGAGGATTCACGATGATCGACCAAGCAGGACTGCAAGTCGCGCCAGCGCTGAGCCAGTTCATTGAAAACGAAGCGCTGCCGGGCACCGGCATCGACAAGGCCGCGTTCTGGAGCGGTTTCTCGGCCCTGGTGCACGACCTCGCGCCGCGCAACCGCGAGCTGCTCGCCGAACGCGACCGCCTGCAGCAGGAACTCGACGCGTGGCATCGCGCGCACCCCGGCCCGGTACGCGACCATGCCGCGTATCGTGCATTCCTCGAACAAATCGGCTACCTCGTGCCGGTCCCGTCGAACGTCGCCGCAACCACCGCGAACGTCGACAGCGAGATCGCCACGCAGGCCGGCCCGCAGCTCGTCGTGCCGCTGTCGAACGCGCGCTATGCACTGAACGCCGCGAACGCGCGCTGGGGCAGCCTGTACGACGCGCTGTACGGCACCGACGCGCTGCCGGAAGACGGCGGCGCCGAACGCACCGCGGCCTACAACCCGACGCGCTGCCAGCGCGTGATCGACTACGCGCGCGACGTGCTCGACAACGCCGCGCCGCTCGCGAGCGGCTCGCACCGCGACGCGCTGCGCTACCGCGTGCAGGACGGCCAGCTCACGGTGGAAACCGCGAAGGGCGACGTCGGGCTCGCGCAGCCTGCGCAGTTCGTCGGCTACCAGGGCGCGGCCGGTGCGCCGTCCGCGATCCTGCTCAAGCACAACGGCCTGCACCTCGAGATCCAGATCGATGCATCCACGCCGATCGGCCGCGCCGATCTCGCGAACGTGAAGGACGTCGTGCTCGAAGCCGCGGTCAGCACGATCATCGACTGCGAGGATTCGGTCGCGGCGGTCGACGCGGACGACAAGGTCCAGCTCTACCGCAACTGGCTCGGCCTGATGCAGGGCACGCTGGTCGAGGAAGTCGCGAAGGGCGGCAAGACCTTCACGCGCCGGCTGAACGCCGATCGCGAGTACACGACGCCCGCCGGCGGCACGCTGTCGCTGCACGGCCGCTCGCTGCTGTTCGTGCGCAACGTCGGCCACCTGATGACCAACGGCGCGGTGCTCGACCGCGACGGCAACGAGATTCCGGAAGGCATCCTCGACGGCGTCGTCACGACGCTGTGCGCGCTGCACGACCTGAAGGCGAAGCGCAACTCGCGCACGGGCTCGATCTACATCGTGAAGCCGAAGATGCACGGCCCGGCCGAAGTCGCGTTCGCCGACACGCTGTTCGCGCGCATCGAGGATCTGTACGGCCTGCCGCGCAACACGCTGAAGATGGGCATCATGGACGAGGAACGCCGCACCAGCGTGAACCTCGCCGCATGTATCGCCGCCGCCGCCGCGCGCGTCGCGTTCATCAACACCGGCTTCCTCGATCGCACCGGCGACGAGATGCACACCGCGATGGAAGCGGGCCCGATGATCCGCAAGGGCGACATGAAATCGTCGGCGTGGATTCAGTCGTACGAGCGCAACAACGTGCTCGCGGGCCTGTCGGCCGGCCTGCGCGGCCGCGCGCAGATCGGCAAGGGCATGTGGGCGATGCCGGACCTGATGCACGCGATGCTCGAGCAGAAGATCGCGCATCCGCGCGCCGGCGCGAACACCGCCTGGGTGCCGTCGCCGACCGCGGCGACGCTGCACGCGCTGCACTACCACCTCGTTGACGTGCAGGCCGTCCAGCAGGCACTCGAGAAAACGCCGTACGCGAGCGAGCGCGACGCGCTGCTCGAAGGGCTGCTGACCGTGCCGGTCGTCGAGCGCGCCGCGTGGAGCGAGGCCGAGATCCTGAGCGAGGTCGAGAACAACGCGCAGGGCATCCTCGGCTACGTCGTGCGCTGGGTCGAACAGGGCGTGGGCTGCTCGAAGGTGCCGGACATCCACGACGTCGGCCTGATGGAAGATCGCGCGACGCTGCGCATCTCGAGCCAGCACATCGCGAACTGGCTGCGCCACGGCGTGATCACCGAGGCGTTCGTGCTCGACGTGTTCAAGCGGATGGCTCGCGTCGTCGACCAGCAGAACGCCGGCGATCCGAACTATCGTCCGATGGCGCCCGATTACGACCGGTCGACCGCGTTCAAGGCCGCGTGCGCGCTCGCGCTGCAAGGCACGTCGCAGCCGAGCGGCTATACCGAGCCGCTGCTGCACCGGTTCCGGCTCGCGTTCAAGGCGCAGCAGCACGGCGCATGAACCTGCGCATGCGGGCTCGTCCCGCATGCCGGGCGCCGCATGCCGGTGGTACACCGGCCTTGCGAAACGGGCGGCCCTCGCGGCTGCCCGTTTTCACATGGGTATTCACCCGATCGTTGAAACCGATAATCGGCGCATATCGCGCGCTTTCGCGTGCGACGCCCGCCCGCCGTTAATCCGCCGATCCGCCGGTATCCGCGGCCGGAAGCCGCGCGAACTTTCCCGCCGCACCGCAATGCCTTGCTCAGCAACGATCCGCCCGATATTTGCAAGCGCGGGATTACCCCATAATTTGACCCCGATCAAGCGGCCGCAACATTTTCCGCGCACGCAAACACGCGCGTTATACTCCGTGGCATTCGCATCGCGCGATTTGTCAGATCGTCGAATTGCAGCCGATGTTACCTATGAATATCGGGTTTATCTGGCCGCGGTTGTCGATAATCGGTGCCCGTTTTCTCCGCTGGACGGAAGGTATGCACGGGCAGGGCTGCGCACCGGGTCGCCACCGGTAGCCATACGAACAATCGCATCGGCACGCCGCCCGGCGACGATGCCCCCGATCCACGGACCATGGCCGAAACCAACTACGCAATGCCCAGCGAATCCGGCGTGACGAGCCGTATCGCCGCTCATCTGCGCCGGTTGTTGCTGCCGCACCTGATCTTCTACACGGGGCTGCTGATCGCGCTGATCCTGCTGCTCTTGTGCGCGATCGTGCTGTACGAAGGCCGTATCGACGCGCGCGACCGCTCGCGCAGCATGCAGCAGAACCTCGCGCTGATGGCGGCGTGGGACATCGAACGCAACATCGAGATCTATTCGCTGTCGCTGCAGGCGGTCGTCGACGGCGCGAACGACCCCGAGGTCGCCAGGCTGCCGATGCCGCTGCGCCGCCAGGTGCTGTTCGACCGCTCGACGACGGCCAAGTACCTCGGCGGCATCTACGTGCTCGACGCGAAAGGCGACATCGCGGTCGACGGCATGAGCGACGTGCCGCGCAAGGCCAACTTCGGCAACGAGCCGTACTTCGCCGTGCACCGCGACCGCCCCGACGTCGGCCTGTACGTCAGCCCCCCGTATCATTCGCGGCTGCGCGGCGGCTCGCCGAGCATCGCGCTCAGCCGGCGGATCACGCGGCCCGACGGGTCGTTCGGCGGCGTCGCGGTAATGTCGATCCGGCTCGAATATTTCCAGAACCTGTTCTCGCGCCTGTCGCTCGGCGATCGCGGCTCGGTCGCGCTGATCAACACGGACGGCAGGATGGTCGCGCGCGAGCCGTACGACCCCAGGATCGTCGGCCGCGACATCAGCCGCGCGAGTACGTTCCGGCAATTCATGACCGCCAGCGAAGGCAGCTTCGCCGACACCGCGTCGATCGACGGCGTGCGGCGCCTGTACGTGTTCCGGCACCTCGATCACCTGCCGCTCATCGTCATGGTCGCGCGCTCGGAAGCGGACACCTACGCCGCGTGGTACGACCGTGCGATCCCGATCGGCTCCGCGATGGTGGCGCTTGCGATCGGCTTCGTCGGCCTGTCGCTGCTGCTCGACGTGCAACTGCGCAAACGCCATCGCGCCGAAACCGAGCTGCAGGCGCTCGCGCGCACCGATGGCCTGACGGGCCTCGACAACCGCCGGATGCTCGACGTCACGCTCGCGCGTGAATGGCGGCGCGCCGCGCGCTCGCAACATCCGCTGTCGCTGCTGTTCATCGACGTCGATTACTTCAAGCACTATAACGACACGCAGGGCCACCAGGCCGGCGACGACGCGCTCGCCGCGGTCGGCCACTGCATCGCCGGCTGCCTGCGCCGCCCGGCCGACTATGCGGCGCGCTACGGCGGCGAGGAATTCGTCGTGGTGCTGCCGGACATCGATAGCGACGGCGCGGCGACGATCGCCGAAACGATCCGCACCGGCATCCTCGATCTCGGCATCCGGCACGACGCCGGCACGGTCGGCCGGCTGACCGTGAGCATCGGCGTGACGACCAGTTATCCCGAACGCGACGACAACATCCAGGCCGCGCTGAAGCTCGCCGACGATGCGCTGTATCGGGCGAAGGAAGGCGGGCGCAACCGCGTCGTCGTGCAGACGGCGGCCACGCCGCCCGTCGATCTCGAATCGCGGCGGGCCTGAGCGTACGAGCAGCGGCGGGGCAGCCGCCGTCCGCCTGCAAAATCGCCGACAATATCGGCTCGATACGCCGCCGCGCGGCCGATGCGCCCGGCCGGCCCGCGCCTGTCGGCAGCACCCCGGCCGCGCCTAGCCGGCCGCGCCTGGCCGGCCGCGCCGCTTCACGGCCGCTTCGCACCACCATGAGACTCAAGGCAAAGATCTTCCTTCTGGCCATCGTGCCGTTCCTGCTCACGATCGCCGGCATCGGCTTCGGCGTGCGCCACCAGGCGACGTCGCTCGCGCGCACGCAGCACGCGACGATCCAGGCCGCGTACCTGTCGAGCAAGGAAGTCGAGCTGAAACACTACGTCGAGCTCGCGACGAGCGCGATCATGCCGCTCTACGACGCGAGCGGCCGCAATGCGCGCGACGACGCGCTGCTGCGCACGCAGGCGCTCGCGATGCTGCAGAAGATGGATTTCGGCCCCGACGGCTATTTCTTCGTCTACGACCTGCACGGCAATTCGCTGATGCATCCGCGCGAGCCGGAGCGCGTCGGCCACAACTTCTGGTCGATGCGCGACCCGCAGGGCGCGCTCACCATCCAGAAGCTGATCGGCGCGGCGTCGCAGGGCGGCGGCTACGTGCGCTACGCATGGCAGCGGCCGTCGACGGGCCGCGTCGCGCCGAAGCTCGGCTACGTCGTCGCGCTCGAGCGCTGGGGCTGGATGGTCGGCACCGGCATCTATCTCGACGACGTCGACACCGCGCTGCAGCGCATCGACGCGCGCGCGTCCGCGAACATCGAGCGCACGATGAGCTGGCTGACCGCGATCGCGCTCACCGGCGCGGCGGCGATCGCCGTGTGCGCGCTGGTGCTGAACGTCAGCGAGTCGCGCAGCGCCGACGCGAAGCTGAAGCTGCTCGCGCAGCGCGTCGTCGAATCGCAGGAGCAGGAACGCGCGCGGCTGTCGCGCGAGCTGCACGACGGGATCAGCCAGATGATGGTGTCCGCGAAGCTGATGCTCGAATCCGCGCTCGCGCGCTTCGAGCGCGGCACGTCGCGCGTGCCCGAAGCCGAGCAGGCGCTCGCGTCGGGCGTCGGGCGGCTCGGCGACACGCTGCGCGAAGTCCGGCGCATCTCGCATGCGCTGCGGCCGTCGATGCTGGACGATCTCGGCCTCGCGGCCGCGCTCGAACAACTCGTGCGCGAGCTCGGCGCCGAAAGCGGCATCGACATCGGCTATACGCAGGTCGCGCACAGCGGCACGCGGCCGCTGCCCGAAGCCGTCAATACCGCGCTGTTCCGGATCGCGCAGGAAGCGCTGAGCAACATCGTGCATCATGCGCGGGCGTCGCGCGCGGCCGTCACGCTCGACGTCGGCGCGCAATCCGTCACGCTGACCATTGCCGACAACGGCTGCGGCTTCGACGCCGAACGTTCACAGGCCGACGCGCGCCGCGGCATCGGCCTGCGCAACATGCGCGAACGCCTCGACGCGCTCGGCGGCACACTGACGATCACGTCGCAGGTCGGCCACACCGTCGTGGCCGCGCGCGTGCCGCTGCGGCGTGCCGCCGCCTGAGCACGCGCACCCTAACCGGAGACTTTTGCCCATGAGCGCCCCCGATACCGCCCGGCCCGCCGCGCGACTGCTGCTCGTCGACGATCACCCGCTCGTGCGCGACGGCTTGCGGATGCGGCTCGAAGCCGCCGACCTGTCGGTGGTCGGCGAGGCCGGCAACGCGGACGAGGCGCTCGCGCTCGCCGCGTCGCTCGAACCCGATCTCGCGCTGATGGACGTCGGCATGAACGGAATGAACGGCATCACGCTCGCGGGCGTGTTCCACGAGCGTTTTCCGGGCATTCGCGTGCTGATGCTGTCGATGCACGACAACATCGAATACGTGACGCAGGCGGTGCGCGCCGGCGCGAGCGGCTATCTGCTGAAGGATTCGCCCGCGAGCGAGATCGTCCGCGCGATCGGGGCGGTTCTGGCCGGCCAGACGTTCTTCAGCGAAGGGCTCGCCGCACGGATGATCCAGGCCAGCGCGACGGCGTCGCCGCTGGACCGGTTGACGCCGCGCGAACGCGACATCCTCGACATGCTGGCCGAAGGGCTGTCGAGCAAGCAGATCGCGCAGCAGACGGGGCTGTCGGTGCGCACGGTCGAGACGCATCGGCTCAACCTGAAGCGCAAGCTGGAGATCGAAGGGCAGGCCGAGCTGATCAAGTTCGCGGTCGAGCATCGGCGGCGGTAGGGTGACACCGGGGCGGCTTGCACCCCCGCGCCAAGACCGTCGCGCGAACGGCGACAAACCCGCAGCGGGCAGTACGCCAGCGCGTCTGCCTTGCGCCACGCGCAATTCGCCCGTCCGATTTCATACTTGTCCAATCGCCCCCTCGCTGGATAGATGACACTATTCCGGTGGCCACGACGTTCGAATCGAATGCTGGTGGCACGCAAACGGCCATCTACGTGCCCTACAGCCTTCAATTGCATTTGAAAATGCATCCCGAAATATTCGACGCGGAAAATCCGGCGCGTGCAACGTATGCGCGCAAAGGGCTCGCGTGTACTCGCCGCCGATATAGCTGAGGTCGCAACGTGAAACTGGGTTCGTACGCGTGGTGGAAGGACCGGTTACTGCTTTTGCTGGTTGCGTTTTTGTGCGCCGGGCTGGCGAGCGCGTTTGCCCGAATGTCGGGAAAGAATGCACCGACGATCATCCTGGCAATTACCGTCTTCGCGCTGCTTATCGATAACCGCAGGCTTCGCAAGGCGCTGCGGCAAGTCACCGACGAAAATCGACGACGCGAGCCGTGAGCGGGGCATGCCGCACGGCGGTCATTCGTGCCATGGCGAGGCAGCCGCCGGATGACGGAACCTGCCGTCCGGCGCTTTGCCGAACGGATTGTCACCGCAGACTCGCAGCGTCCGGCCCGGCATCGATTGGCTTGCGAGGCGGGCGGATATTGCCCGGCCACGGCGCAATGTGAAACGCCCCGGCAGCATCCGCGGCCGGGGCGTCATGTTTTGCGAGCCGCATTTCAGTCGCGCATCGCGCGGCAGCCGTCAATTCGTCCGCGAGTTGTGCTTCTGCAGATACGCGATCAGGCCGTCGATCCCGCCCGCCGCGAGCTGGCTCTTGAACTGGCCCTGGTAGACCTGGATCAGCCACGCACCCGACATGTCGATGTCGTAGATCTTCCAGTCGTTGCCGACCTTGCCGAGACGATAGCCGACCGACTGGCTGTCGCCCGGCGTCGTCACCGTCGACTGCACGAGCGCGTCGGCGCCCGAAGCGCCGCCCGGCTTGAACGAGAACTTCGCGTCCTGGTTGCCGAGCTGCGCGAGCGACGCGGCGTAGGTGCGCGTCATCAGCAGCCTGAACTGCTTGTACAGCTCCTGCTGCTGTTGCGGCGTGGCCTGCTTCCACGCGTCGCCGACCGCGATGCGGGTCGTGCGCTCGAAGTTCGTCACGGGCAGGAAGCGCTGCTCGACGACTTGCGTGATTTTCGCCATGTCACCGCCGCGCGCGGCCGGATCGGCCTTCATCGCATTGACGGTGCCCTCGACCGCCGTGCGGACGACATCGACCGGCGCGCTCTGCGCGAAAGCGGAAACCGACACGGCGGCCGCCGCGACGAAAGCAAACAGATGACGTTTCATACGAATTTCGCACTCGATGGAAAAAAACGGCCGGCTCTTTGCATCGGCCGGTGGAGCAAAGTATACCGGGCCCGACGCCCCGGTGCCGCCCGGTGACCGACTGTTACCTTTCAGCGCCGTTTGTCACAGGCGCTCGGCCGCATGTCGGCGCGTCGCCGCGCCCCATTATGTAAATATCCCCATACAAATGAACCGACCGCGCACTCCGATTGCGACGCCGGAAGCAAATATCCTTCCCGCCCCGAATCTCCCCACCGTCACGACCGTCGCCGCGCCGCGCCGGTATACTTGGCTACTTTGCCCTAGCCAGCCGCTCCCCACCGCCACATGGTGACCTCTCTCATCGTCCGACTCGTTGCGTGGTCGGTGCGCCGCCCCGTCTGGGTCGTCGTCCTGTCGCTCGTCATCGCCGCCTTCAGCGGCGTCTACGTCGCGCAGCATTTCAAGATCAACACCGACATCAGCAAGCTCGTCGATGCGGAACCGCAATGGGCCGCGCTCAGCCAGGCCGTCGACAAGGCGTTCCCGCAACGCAACGGCACGATCCTCGCGGTCGTCGAGGCGCCCGCGCCGGAATTCGCGACTGCCGCCGCCCATGCGCTGGCCGAAGCGCTGCGGAAGGATGCCGCCGCCGGCCGCATCGGCCCGGTCGCGGAACCGGGCGGCGGGCCGTTCTTCGAGCACAACGGGCTGCTGTTCCTGTCGCCGCAGGAAGTCTCCGATACGACCGCCCAGCTCGCGAGCGCGCGCCCGCTCGTCAACGAACTCGCGAAGAACCCGAGCCTCACCGGGCTCGCCACCACGCTGTCCACCACGCTCGGCCAGCCGCTCCTGACTGGCCAGGTGAAGCTGCCTGCGATGGCGAAGCTGCTCGCGCGCAGCGCCGCGACGGTCGACGACGTGCTGGCCGGCAAGCCGGCCGCGTTCTCGTGGCGCGCGCTGGTCGACAACGATGCCGCGCGGCAGCCCGCGCGCGCGTTCGTCACCGTGCAGCCGGTGGTCAACTACGGCGCGCTGAAGGCCGGCGCGGCAACGAGCCAGGTGATCCGCGACGCGGCCCGGTCGCTCGATCTCGACAAGCGCTACGGCGCGGCCGTGCGCCTGACCGGCGAACAGCCGCTCGCCGACGACGAATTCGCGTCGGTCGAAGACGGCGCCGCGCTCAACGGCGTGCTCACGCTGCTCGCCGTACTCGTGATCCTGTGGCTCGCGCTGCGCTCGAAGCGGATGATCGGCTCGGTGCTCGTCACGCTGTTCGTCGGCCTCGTCGTGACGGCCGCGCTCGGCCTCGCGATGGTCGGCTCGCTGAACATGATCTCGGTCGCGTTCATGGTGCTGTTCGTCGGCCTCGGCGTCGATTTCTCGATCCAGTACGGCGTGAAGTACCGCGAGGAACGCTTCCGCGATCAACGCATCGATCACGCGCTGATCGGCGCCGCGCACTCGATGGGCATGCCGCTCGCGCTGGCCACCACAGCGGTCGCGGCGAGCTTCTTCTCGTTCATTCCCACGGCCTATCGCGGCGTGTCCGAGCTCGGCCTGATCGCGGGCGTCGGGATGTTCGTCGCGCTGCTGACCACGCTCACGCTGCTGCCCGCGCTGCTGCGCCTGTTCGCGCCGCCGGGCGAATCGAAGACACCGGGCTTCCCGTGGCTCGCGCCGGTCGACGATTATCTCGATCGCCATCGCAAGCCGATCCTGATCGGCACGCTGGCGGTCGTGATCGGCGCGCTGCCGCTGCTCGCGTTCCTGCATTTCGACTTCAACCCGCTGCACCTGAAGGATCCGAACAGCGAATCGATGGCGACGCTGCTCGCGCTCAAGGATTCGCCGGAAGCCGCCGTCAACGACGTCACGCTGCTCGCGCCGTCGCTTGCCGAAGCCGACGCGGCCGCGAAGCGCCTCGACGCGCTGCCCGAAGTGGGCCGCACGACCACGCTGTCGACCTTCATCCCCGCCGACCAGCCGGCCAAGCGCGCGGCAATCGCCGCGGCCGCGAGCGAGCTGCTGCCCGCACTGACGCAGCCGGCCGCGCCGCCCGCGACCGACGCGCAGCGCGTGGCCGCGCTCAAGCGCGTGTCGGACCTGTTGAGCTATGCGGCCGAAGATCATCCGGGCCCGGGCGCGGCCGCCGCGCAGCACCTGTCCGCGTCGCTCGCGAAGCTCGCCGCCGCCGACAGCGCGACGCGCGACCGTGCCGAACGCGCGTTCTCCGATACGCTGCGCATCGCGCTGAACCAGCTCGCCGCGCTGCTGCAGCCGCAGGACATCACGCGCGAATCGCTGCCGCCGCAGGTCGTGCGCGACTGGGTCGCGCCGGACGGCCATGCGCTCGTGCAGATCTCGCCGAAGGTGCCGAAGGGCGTCGACCCGAACGACGACACGATGCTGCGCCGTTTCGCGAAGGCCGTGAAGGCCGCGGAGCCTGGCGCGACCGGCGGGCCGATCTCGATCCTGCATTCGGCCGACACGATTATCAACGCGTTCCTGCATGCGGCGCTGTGGTCGATCATCTCGATCACGATCCTGCTGTGGGTCACGCTGCGCCGCTTCGGCGACGTGCTGCGCACGCTGGTGCCGCTGCTCGTGTCGGGCATCGTGACGCTCGAGATGTGCGTCGTGCTCGGCATGTCGCTGAACTTCGCGAACATCATCGCGCTGCCGCTGATGCTCGGCGTCGGCGTCGCGTTCAAGGTGTATTTCGTGATGGCGTGGCGCGCGGGGCAGACGGGGCTGCTGCATTCGAGCCTCACGCACGCCGTGCTGTTCAGCGCCGCGACGACGGCGACCGCCTTCGGCAGCCTGTGGCTGTCGCACCATCCGGGCACGTCGAGCATGGGCAAGCTGCTCGCGCTGGCCCTGACCTGCACGCTGATCGGTGCCGTGGTGTTCCAGCCCGTCCTGATGGGCAAACCGCGCGTCAAGCGCGCCAAGAACCAATCGCAAGGAATCAATGAATAAGGTGCGAATCATTGCGGCGACCGTCGCCGCCAGCGCGATGCTGACCGGCTGCGCGACGGGACCGAACCGCAATCCCAACGACCCGCTCGAGCCGATGAACCGGGCGATGTACAAGTTCAACGACACGGTCGACACGAACATCGCCCAGCCGATCGCGAAGGGTTACCAGAAAGTCACGCCGACGCCGGTGCGCACCGCGATCAGCAACTTCTTCTCGAACCTCGGCGATCTCGGCAACATGGCGAACAACCTGCTGCAGTTGCGCATCACCGATGCGACGCAGGATCTGATGCGCGTGGCGATGAACTCGCTGTTCGGCGTCGCCGGCCTGATCGACATCGCGACGCCGGCCGGGCTGCCGAAGCATCACCAGGATTTCGGGCTGACGATGGCGCGCTGGGGCATGCCGTCCGGCCCGTACCTCGTGCTGCCGGTGTTCGGGCCGAGCACGATCCGCGACGGCGTCGGCCGTGCGGTGGACGTGCGCTTCAACCTGCTGAACTACATCGAGCCGGCCGCGCGCAATCCGATGTACATCGCGCAGTTCATCAGCGCGCGCTCGGACCTGCTCGGCGCGACCGACCTGCTGAAGCAGGCCGCGCTCGATCCGTATTCGTTCGTGCGCGACGCGTACCTGCAGCAGCGCAAGTCGCTCACGTATCGCGGCCAGTCGACATCGGCCGCGGCGCCGAACTACAACGAGCCGGGCGAAGCGGGCGCCGTGCCGGCCGCGACGCCGGCCGTGCCGGGGCTGCCGAACTACGAGGATCCGGGCGATGCGGGCGGCACATCGGGCGCCACGCCGAACAACGCGCCGGCGGCACCTGGATTGCCGCAGTACGACGATCCCGGCGCGGACAGTGCGATGCCGGCGAGTACGCCTGCTGCGGCACCGGCGGCAGCATCGTCGGGCGCCACCACGGCGCCGGCCGCCAACGGCGCGCCGATCGCGCCGGCGATGCCGACGCTGCCCGCGAGCGGTCCGGCCGCGCAGTAACGCCGCAACGGCGGACGCGCACAAACGAAGAGCGCTGCATGATGCAGCGCTCTTTTTTTTCACACCAGGCCTGGCAACCTAGCATTCCCCAACGTCGCCCAGCCCATAAGTACAAGCAAACGGGTCGTACCATTTATTGTTTTTATAAAACAGCGTTACTGCATCGCCTCTGGTGAAGATAAATGTAGCAACGCCACTTGAAGATAGATCCCACTTCCCCGAACTGCCGTCATCGAATTTCAAAGTTCCCGCCGCATAACACGAAGAATACCGTTCGTGAGAAAACATATATCCCTCGACCGGATATGCCCTCGTGAAGAAATTCCTGATCTGCCTGACCGTGGGTCGAAATCTCTTACAGACCTCCAACGCATCAGCCTCTCTGCTCTTCCCGGATTCGAGAATCTCGATATCCCTCACCCCTCTCGCCTGCGACGAGGAACAGAACAAGAAAATACATACAAGAAAAAAATACCTACACATCAATCCCATTTTGCAGTTCCCGCTTCAGTTTCCCTCTTGTACGACACCTCAGGATGCCTGTATATCTCGGAAAAAGATATTCCCAATGTTTCGCAAAGCTCCTTTACGAGCCACCTCAATGAATCATTTTGCCTGTCATTTACCACTTCGTATATTTTCGTTTCTCTATCCATTCGACCGACGATTTCTATCCCAATAGAGTCCGCATTTCCCGGATACCTATCCGGAAAACCCTTCCCATACTCCACCCCCGATAATTTTGCATATTTCCCTGCCATGCCAGACACCCTTTTAAATTCGGATGGACTACACTTTCTTTCCATAAGACACCGAGATTTGAGCAACCCGACATGGTTGGTTCTCTTGTACACTGAAGCGGTTTGATATATGGCTCCACTCTTGTCTATCAGGAAGTGCGCTCCATTTGCCCCACTTGCTGCATAGCTATTAAACGTACTATCAGCCGTGGTCCCGTCAGTTTGGTGAACAACGATTCCATTCACCTTTGCCATCGCGCTTCGCTCAATTGTCGAAAAAATCCTGACCTCGATGCGCTCCGCATCGACATGGCCTTGTTTTGAAATAAACAGCATTGCGCCCCCTGTCGTTAAATAGTCATGTTGGCCTTGATGTCGTAGCCCATGCTCACCGTTCCGCCATTTCCTCCCCGCGAGTTCTGAACCAGATATTCCTGTCTCACTTGGGAGAAGGATAGTCGAACCGCCTCGCGCGGAATTCTCATATTGGTGGTACTAACCTGACTAACCTTGGTAACAAGTACGTCCTCCATCGTGAC
Organism: Burkholderia sp. AU32262; assembly: GCF_020419985.1. NCBI lineage: Bacteria > Pseudomonadati > Pseudomonadota > Betaproteobacteria > Burkholderiales > Burkholderiaceae > Burkholderia > Burkholderia sp. AU32262. The sequence goes on along the minus strand of NZ_JAIZRS010000010.1, from coordinate 187,191 downwards.
CCTGAGGTATCCGAGCGGCGTACCGCCGGCTTTGCGCATAACCAGCACCGCACGCTCAATATGCCTTCCTGTCAGGCAGCACTGGATAAGATTCGGTGTGGCACGGTCGATGTAGTGCTCGAAAGTCAGGTCGTCGACGATACTTCTGCCTGCTCCGCCACCACTTCCCATATGCATATTGGATTGCTGACTCACCGACCAATCCCACGTCAGCACTTCAATTTCATTCGAGTGATCTGCATCGAGCGATTCGCCCGCTATGCCCGCCAGCTTCAAGAAAATGTCTTGCGCCATTCGCCTCTCTCGCTCGGTAAATAAGAAAACCAAATCAATTCGAACGATGAAAGATGGGGCCCGACGCGTCAATCAGACAAAATCGAAAAGCAGGATCCAATTGCGTCGACGCACAGCCCACCGGAATGAGTCCGTGGGCACGCGCTTATACCGGGATGAACCTGGAGCAAAGGAAGCTCACTGGGGTATTGACTGCCGATGAGCGACGGGATATCGGATGGTTGAGCGCCGACGGGTTACACAATGGCAAATAGTGCCCACCATACCGACGCACAAGCGCGAACACACTCTGCGTACGATGCCCGCGCGATTCCCGTTCGAGATTCGGGAATCTCATACGGACGGCTGTTCCGGAGATACCCACTCCGCTGCGGCTGCCATGCCGGTGCAGGCGCGCGCCGACTTCATGCGCTCGCGGCTGCGGCGCGGCAACGACAGCGCGTCGGTTCCGCGCGATCGAATGGGGAAGAAAGAAGTAAAGCGCGGCGAACGCCGCTCAGACGATCCGCATCGCGCCTGCCCGCTCGAACGCGTGGCGCGCCTGGATCAGCGTCGTGCGCGCCGCACGCGCGTCGCTGGCGACCTGCAGCAACGGGCCGAGCTGCGACGGCTGCTTCAGCAGTTCGCGCAGGATCGGCAGGATCGCCGTGCTGCCGTCGTCGCGCAGGCCGGCCGTCGCCGCACGCGGCAGCGTGCGCCACGCCGGATCGACGATCGCGCGGCACACCGCGAACGGCACGCCGCGCGCGGCCGCGAACGCGGCGGCGATGTGCGACTCCATGTCGACGGCCAGTGCACCCTTCGCATGATGCAGCGACGCCTTGTCCTGTTCGCTGACGACCGGCGCACCGACGGCCGCGATCGTGCCGCGCGTGACGCGCGCCCACACCGGCGTGTCGTGCAGCGCGGCGACGAGCCGCGTGCTCCAGCCCGCATCGGTCTCCACGCGGCCGAACGGCCCGTCGATCGCGTTCGCGATCACGAGCGCGCCGGGCGTCAGATCGGGCGCGAGCCCGCCCGCCGTGCCGAAGCTCACGATGCCCGCGCAACCGCGCGCGGTCGCTTCGGTCAGCGCGCGCTCGAGCCGGTCGGCCCGCGCGGCGAACACCGCCTCGACGCCTTCACCGCGCGCGATGCGCGCCTCGAACGCCATCCCGGTAACTGCGATGACGGGCAACGTGCCATTGTGCTGCGTCGTCGGCACGCGTTACATCCCGACCGTCACGCGCGTCGCATTGGCGCGCTTCAGGTTGCGGTAGCGCGCGAGCGCCCACAGCGGGAAGAACTTGCGATAGCCGTGGTAGCGCAGGTAGAACACGCGCGGGAAGCCCGTCGCCGTGAAGCGCGTCTCGTCCCACAGGCCCTCTTCGTTCTGCTGAGCGACCAGGTAGTCGACGCCGCGCGCAACGGCCGGGTTGTTCACTTCGCCGGCCGCCATCAGGCCGAGCAGCGCCCAGGCCGTCTGCGACGCCGTGCTCGGCGCCTGCTCGTAGCCGCGGTAGTTCAGCTTGTAGCTGTCGCCGTCCTCGCCCCAGCCACCGTCCTTGTTCTGGATCGACAGCAGCCACTGCGCCCCGCGCTTCATGCGCGGATCGTCCGGCGTCAGGCCGGCCGCGTTCAGCGAGCACAGTGCGGTCCACGTGCCGTACACGTAGTTCATCCCCCAGCGGCCGTACCAGCTGCCGTCCGGCTCCTGCTCCTTGAGCATGTAGTCGAGCGCGCGGCGCGCCGGCTCGCTGTTCAGCGGCGTCTCGCCGAGCTGCGACAGCATCGACAGGCAGCGGCCCGACACGTCGGCCGTCGGCGGATCGAGCAGCGCGCCGTGATCGGAGAACGGGATGTTGTTCAGGTAGTACTGCGTGTTTTCCGGTTCGAACGCGCCCCAGCCGCCGTCGCTGCTTTGCATGCCGACGACCCATTCGCGCGCACGCGCCATCGATTCGCGATACGCGTCCGACTGCGTGAGCTTCTGCGCGCGATCCATCGCCATCACGACCACGGCCGTATCGTCGACGTCCGGGTAGTGCGCGTTCGCGTACTGGAACGCCCAGCCGCCGGGCCGCACGTTCGGGCGGCGCGAGATCCAGTCGCCGCGCACGTCGAGGATCTGCAGCGGGCGCAGCCATTCGAGGCCGCGAAGCACGGCTGCCTGCGCACGCGCGTCGCCGGTCTCGAGCAACGCATGCGCGACGAGCGACGTATCCCATACCGGCGACAGGCACGGCTGGCAATACGCTTCGTCGTCGTGCACGACGAGCAGCTTCTCGACCGACTTGCGCGCGAGCGCGCGGTTCGGATGATCTTCCGCGTAACCGAGCACGTCGTACATCATCACCGCGTTGGCCATCGCCGGATAGATCGCGCCGAGGCCGTCCTCGCCGTTCAGGCGCTCGTCGACGAACGACACGGCCTGACGGATCGCGCGTTCGCGCGTATAGCTCGGGAACAGGCCGTCGACCGCGCGCAACGCATGGTCGACCACGCGGAAGAACGCGAACCAGCCCGGGCTCTGGTGGCCCTGGCGCGGCAGCAGCCCGGCGTTGACGGGCGGGTCGATGAACAGCTCGTCGATGCGCACGCCGCGCGGGTTCTTCGCGAGCGGACGCTTCGCGTTCAGCACGAGCAGCGGCACGATCACGGTGCGCGCCCAGTACGACACCTTCGACAGGTGGAACGGGAACCACTGCGGCAGCAGCATGATCTCGACCGGCATCATCGGCACCGCGCGCCACGGGATCGCACCGTACAGCGCGAGCTGGATGCGCGTGAACACGTTCGACATCTCGGCGCCGCCCATCGCATGGATCGCGCGGCGCGCGCGCTGCATGTGCTCGGCATTCTCGTCGTCGCCGATCACCTTCAGCGCGAAATACGCCTTCACGCTCGCGCTGATGTTCGGCGCGCCGTCGGTGAACAGCGGCCAGCCGCCGTCGGCCTGCTGGATGCGGCGCAGATACTTGCCGATCTTCTGTTCGAGCTCGAGGTTCGGCGTCTCGCCCAGATAGTGGACGAGCAGCACGTATTCGGCGGGAATCGTCGAATCCGCTTCGAGTTCGTAGACCCAGTGTCCGTCCGGTTGCTGCGCCGCGAGCAGCGCGTCGGTCGCACGCGCGACAGCCGCGTCGACGCCGGCCGGCACGGCGCCGGCGGACAGGGTAGCCATTTCGGTGAGATCGTTCATCGGTCCCTCTGTTTATTGCGTCTGGAGCACGTCCGCGGCCAGCTGGCCGGAACGGATCGCGCCCTCGATCGTGGCGGGCAAGCCGGTGGCAATCCAGTCGCCCGCGAGTACAAGATTGGTCCAGCGCGTACGCACGGCCGGACGTTTCATTTCCTGCGACGGCACCGCCGCAAAGCCCGCGCGCGGCTCGACGACGAGCTGCCACGCGGGAATGGCTTGCGGGTTCGCGCCGGTCACGCGCGCGACGTCTTCCCAGATGCGCCGCGCGAGCGTGTCGCGCGGCATGTCGAGCCAGCGCCCCGCATCGCGGATCGTCGCCACGAGCTGGCCGTCGCCGGTACGCACCGCGTCGACGACGCCGTTGACGACGGTCGTCTGCAACGGATTGCCGGCCGACGATTCGACCGCGAAATACGCGGTCACGACCGCGCTGAACGTGTCGGGCGCGGTGAGTTCGGGCACGAGCGGCTGCGCGACCTCGGGCGGCACGGCCAGCACGACCGCGTCGCCCGGCGCGAGATCGATGCGCTCGCCGCCGACCGACACCGCGTCGACCGCATTGCCGTGCGCGCCGAATTCGAACGCATCGAGCCGCGAATTCAGGCGGATCTGCGCGCCGCCGTACTGCAGCATCCGCAGCGCCGGTTCGACGAACGCGCTGCCGAGCCCGCGGCGCGCGACGAGCGGACGGCAGCCGGGGCCGCCCGCGGCGAACGTGCCGCACAGCGCGGCGCGCGCGAGCTCGGCGCTCGCGTGGCGCGGCTCGATATTCAGCACCCCGAGGAAAAACGGTCGCAGCCAGCGATCCCACAGCACGCCGTCGCATCGCATCGTCTGCGCAAGCGAGCGGCCCGTGCGGGCGAACGCGAGCGGAGCCAGCGCGAGGTAGTCGAGCGGCGTCGTGCCCGGCGCGCGCGACGCGGCATCGAACAGCCATGACGGCCAACGGCCGTTGCCGAAGCGTAGCGTCCAGCGCTGCTGCGACGCGATGTCCATGACCGGGAATTCCGCCAGCGCGGGCCCCGCGAGCTGATCGGCCGCGCCGATCGCGCGCAGGTAGCGCTGCGTCGCGGGCTGCCCCGCGAAAACCGTGTGCAGCCCGCTGTCGAGCGTCGTGTTCAGCGTCCCGTCGAACCACGAGCGGCAGCGGCCGCCCGCGTGCGCATGCGCGTCGTGCAGCACGATGCGCCGCCCGCGACGTTGCAGCTCGACCGCGGCCGACAGGCCCGCGAGTCCTGCGCCGATCACGTGGACGGTTCTGGGCATCGCGTCGATCGACTCAGAACAGCGCGTAGCGCGCGGCGATCATCAGCATGCGCGCCTTCGGCTTGCGCAGCGGTGCGCGCGGCGCGGCAAAGCCGCGTGAAATCGCGGCGTCGAGAATGCAGCGATACGCGCCCGACATGATGCGCGGCGCCTTCACCTGCGCACGCGGACAGGTGTCCATCACCGCGTCGGCCTGGCGGAAGTGCTCGAGCGCGCGCTCGACGAGCGTTGCACACACGCGCGGCAACGCCGGATCGCGCACGATCGTCGCCGGATCGGTGATCGCGATGCCTTCGCGCGCGAGCAGTTCGCGCGGCAGGTAGCAGCGGTTGATCGCCGCGTCGTCGTCGATGTCGCGCAGGATGTTCGTCAGTTGCAGCGCACGGCCGAGGTGGTGCGACAGCGTGATCCCTTCGGCTTCCGGCATCCCGAAAATCCTCACCGACAGCCGGCCGGCCGCGCTCGCCACGCGATCGCAGAAGAGGTCGAGCGTCGGCTCGTCGGGCGCGCAGATGTCTTCCACCGCGTCCATCGCCATCCCGTCGATCATCGCGTGGAAATCGGCGCGCTGCAGGTTGAACGCGCGGATCTCGCGATCGAGCGCGGCCAGGTGGCGCGGCGGGCGGCCGGCGAAGCATGCGTCGATGTCCGCGCGCCAGCGATCGAGGCCCGCGTTGCGCTCGGCGCGCGGCAGGTCGCTGTCGGCGATATCGTCGACCGCGCGGCAAAACGCGTAGACCTGGAACATCGCATCGCGCTGCGCGGCCGGCAGGATGCGCATCGCCAGATAGAAAGAACTGCCCGATGTGACGGCAGCGGCGTCGGTTTCTTGTTCGTCCACGACGGAATGGGAAACGGCCAAGACGAGCTCCACGGAGACACCCACGCGGGGCGATTGAAGAAGCCATGCCCGGCTGGGATGGTCAGGGCGTCGAATGCGAGCGAGATATGCGAACGATCGACGCAGACAGGCACAAATTACCGGCCGGAAGCCGGAATTGGCCGAAAGTATAGCAATCTTTGAAGGTCGATGGCGGACACGCGCCAGGTCTGGCGGGGTGTCGAGCGCCGCCGCGAGGGCGGTGCAGCCGGCCTTCGCGAAGGGATGCCGCGCGGCGCGTCAGCCGTACACGATGTCGCGCTGCAGGTCGAGCGCGATGAGCCCCATTTCACGCGTGAGCTGCAGCATCGACCGGCGCTCGAGGCGCGAGCCCATGAAGCTCGTCACGCGCCCGTCGGGCTCGGCGGTGAACTGGAACACCGCGCCGCCCGTGCCGAACCACGCGCCGGGCACGTCGGGCGATTCTTGCCAGTCGATCTGCTCGAACACGCGCGCGATGCCCGCGCGCACCAGTTCACCTGGGCCGATCGGCGGCGCGATGTCGCCCAGGTCGTCGAGCGAATAGGGGCCGGGTTTGTCCGGCTTCCGATAGAAGAGGTAGTCGACGTTCATGGGGTGCAATCGCAGGCAAACCGACAAATTAGCGCGCTTCGGCGCAAATTCAAATCAGATCAGGACGAAATGTGGCCTGTACGAGACAAATGGCCTGTATCGCGACGGCCGGTGCGAACCGGCGCCGGCTCGGGCCCGGCGTTCATGCCGGGCGGCGCGCGGCTTCGTCTAAGATGAACACCTTTCTCGAAAAAACACGGACACCATGGAGACGAACGACACCGCCACCCCGCAGTCCGATCATCCCGTTTTCGTGCTCGTGCACGGCGCATGGCATGGCGCGTGGTGCTATGCCCACGTGGCGGCCGCGCTCGCCGCGCGCGGCTATCTGTCGATCGCGCGCGACCTGCCCGCGCACGGCATCCATGCACGCTTTCCCGCGTCGTATCTCGCGCGTCCGCTCGACAAGGACGCGTTCGGCGCCGAGCCGTCGCCGGTCGCGAACACGACGCTCGACGACTACGCGACGCAGGTGATGCAGGCCGTCGACGACGCGTACGCGCTCGGCCGCGGCAAGGTCGTGCTGGTCGGGCACAGCATGGGCGGCCTCGCGATCACGGCGGCCGCCGAACGCGCGCCGGAGAAGATCGCGAAGATCGTCTATCTCGCGGCCTTCATGCCCGCGTCGGGCGTGCCGGGCCTCGACTACGTGCGCGCCCCGGAAAACAACGGGGAGCTGCTCGGCCCGCTGATGCTCGCGAGCCCGCGCGTGGCCGGCGCGCTGCGCATCGATCCGCACAGCGGCGATGCCGCGTATCGCGAATTGATGAAGCGCGCGCTGTACGAAGACGTGCCGCAGGCCGACTTCGATGCGGTCGCGAACCTGATGAGTTGCGACGTGCCGGCCGCGCCGTTCGCGACCGCGATCCCGACGACTGCCGCACGCTGGGGCGCAATCGACCGTCACTACGTCAAGTGCCTCGCCGATCGCGTGATCCTGCCCGCGCTGCAGCAGCGCTTCATCGACGAAGCCGACGCGTTCGCGCCCGGCAACCCGACCCACGTGCACCAGCTCGACAGCAGCCACTCGCCGTTCGTGTCGCAGCCGGCCGTGCTGGCCGGCGTGCTCGCCGACATCGCGAAAAGCTGAGCGGGGCGGGCGCGGTCAGTCGGCGTACGCGACCGACCGATCGCGCCCGAGCCGCTTCGCGCGATAGAGCGCGGCGTCGGCCTCGTTGACGAGCACGTCGCAAGTCGACGCGCCGGCTTTCGCGCACGCGCCGCCGACGCTCGCCGTGACCGGCACGCTGCCGATCGCCTCGCGCACCTTGTCGGCCACCCGCATCGCCTCGTCGAGATTCGTGCACGGCAGCAGCAGCGCGAATTCCTCGCCGCCGAAGCGGCCGAACGTATCCTGCGCGCGCACGATCGACGCGACGCGGCGCGCCGTCTCGCGCAGCACGGCGTCGCCCACCGCATGCCCGAAGCGGTCGTTGATCGTCTTGAAGTGATCGAGGTCGAACAGCAGCACCGACAGGTCGCCGCCGTAGCGCTGCCAGCGCGCGAATTCGTCACCGAGCCGCACCTCGAAAAAGCGCCGGTTCGCGATGCCGGTCAGCCCGTCGAGATTCGCGTGTTCCCGCAGCTTCGCGACCGCTTCCTCGCGCTCCCGTTGCATCACGCTCACATGCGTGACGTCCGAGATCGTCACGCATACGGCCTCGACGTCACGGCCGCGCGTGAGCGGCATGAACGTGCAGTCCTGCTGCATGTAGTCGACGCCGCCCGTGATCGGCCGGTCGTGCTCGAAGCGGAACAGGTAGGGCCGCTGCTCCCACGAGCTGAACGCGAAGCTGCCGAGCTGGAACACGCTCTCGAGCTTGCGCGACAGCCATGCGCGCGGCAGATCCGGAAAGCGGTCGAACAGGTTGCGGCCGATCACGTCGGCGGCGGGAATGCCGCTGTGGTCCTGCATGAAGCGATTCCACATCAGGACGGTCATCGAACGGTCGAGCACGAACAGGCCGAAGCCGACCCGCTCGATCACGAGGTCGCTCAGCGACGGGGCGGCGGCCGTCATAGCGCGGACAGCAACGCGTCGAGCGCGTCGCCCATCAGCCGAATCGAATCCTCGGCCATCAGCATCACGAAATGCGCGCGGAACGTGTGGTCCTCGAGCCCGAAGTTCACCTCGAGCAGCAGCGCGACGCTCCACCCCAGTTCGTTCGGCTGGAAGACGTCGTCGAACGACACGTTCGCGCCGAGCAGCCCCGGCGGAAAGAACACGGGCTTGCGGCCGAGTTCGTCGAGGATCGACGCGACGCAGGCGCCCATCAGCACGTTCGCGACGTCGAACACGAGCTCGTCCGGCGTCGCCATCCCGCCGTACACGCCGTCGCCGAACGTGCGGTCGACGACCGACATGAGCCGCGCGACACCCGCCGTGCGGCACAGCACGATCGCCTCGCCCTTGATGTCGGAACGGAAGCCCTGGCGCACGGCGGTCACGTTGTCGTGAATGCCTGTCATCTCGCGCAGCGCGTCGCTCGCGTCGGCCGCTTTCACGACGCGCACGCGCGGCACCGACAGCTCGATGAAATGTCCGAGCAGCAACGCCAGCCGCGCGGCGGCGCGGCCCATTGCAAGGTTGGCGATCTCCTGCAACGCGTCGCGTTGCTCCGCCGTGAACACCGATTCAGGCATACAACCCATACTCCTTGAGAATGGGCAGCAATGCCTCCGACGTCACGGGCTTGGCAACGAATGCGATCGCGCCCAATTCACGCACGCGTGCTTGCGCCTGCGGCTGGATATCGGCGGATACCACGATCACGAACGTGTTCAGATCTTCGTGGCGCAGTGTTTCCAGGACCTGATATCCGCTCATGTCGGGCATCGTCAGGTCCAGAAACATCACGGAAGCTTTGCCGTCACGATAGAGCGCCAAGGCCTCGCGACCATTCGCTGCATACGCGACGTCAACGTCCCAATCCCCCGGCAGCGCCTTTGTCAGCAGTTTGCGAGCGAGCAGCGAATCGTCGGCAATTACAATCGGCAAAGGCATGGGGCGATGCGGTATACGGAATGGTCTCTCTCGCGTTAACGACCGCGCGGCGCACTTCTTTAGGTGCCATGCGTTTCGGGCGCGGGCAACCGCCTTGCGGCCGCGCACGGGGCGCCGCGACGCAGGTGCGCGCGACGCACCGCGCGGCAATCGCCGGCGGGCGCATGTATCTGTCATAGGGAAAGTAAGGCGCGATTCTCGGAGTAAACCGGAGGCGATGCAACTCGCCATATTCACCATTTCGAACAGAATCGATCCGATCGCGCGCCATTCCGAAAACAGGCGCGACCATTTTCGAGATAAGCACGCAAAATTTTTCCTTGTGTACGTTTGCGCTGCCGGATTCGTCGCGTTTTCAATCTGACGGTTTACCTCTGTCACATACGACAGGATTGCGCCCGTACGGCGCCGCGCGGCGGGCCGCCGCAACTCGTTTATGATGGCAGACACCTCCGCTTCACCCGCTTTCCTCGATGACGTCCGAACGGCCTGCCGACTCCCGCGCTCCCGCCCCCGCTCCCGCCGATGACTGGCAGGACGACGGCAGCTACGCGTCCGGCGCGCCCGAGCACGATTTCGCGGTACGCCGCGTGACGCTGATCGTGCTGCTCGTCGCGGCGATCGTGCTGCCGTGCATCTACGTGGCGGTGATGGCGTACAACGACCTGAAGGCGCGCGAGGCCGCAGCGAGCGACGTGACGATGCGCACCGTGCGCGTCGCCGAGGAGCATGCGCTCAAGGTGTTCGACCTGAGCGAAACGCTCGATGCGCGCATCGTCGACCTCGTGCAGGACATGGACGACGCAGCCGTGCGCAGCAGGGAATCCGACATCCACGAAGCGCTGAACACGATCGGCGGCGGCTATCCGCAGGTGGCCGCCGTGTCGATCTTCGGCGCGAGCGGAATGCTGCTCGCCAACAGCCTCTACTATCCGGCGCCGTACGCGTCGATCGCGAACCGCGACGACTTCGCCGGCATCCGCGACGGCAAGGTCATCGAACACATCTCGCGGCTGATGATGGGGCCGCTCAAGCTCGAGAACATTCCCGTATTCAACACGGGCGTCGCGCGACGCCATAGCGACGGTTCGTTCGCCGGCATGGTGTCGATCGCACTGAAGTCGTCGTATTTCAACGCGTTCTACCGCGACCTGCTCGGCGGCGCGAGCACGCCGATGACGATGGCGCTCGCGCGCTCGGACGGCGCGGTGATCGCGTCGTATCCGCCGCCGCCGTCGCTCGCGCACACCGATCGCTCGGTCACGTTCGGCAATGCGCACAACGATCCGCGCGCGGGCGTCGTGCGCGTGCGCCACGACGGTGCGAGCAGCGAGATCGTCGCGTATCGCCAGGTCGGCAGCTACCCGGTCTTCGTGACCTGCGCATACCGCACGTCGGCGATCTGGCATGAATGGTACGAACACCTGAGCGTGCTGTTCATCTCGATGTTCGCGCCGTCGGTCGCGCTGTGGTCCGTGATCTGGCTGTCGCTCAAGCGTCTGAAGGCGGAAGAGGAGGCGTGGGACCGCTGGCAGGCCGAAGCGTCGATGCGGCGCTCGATCGAATCGGCGTACCGTCAGTCGCGCAAGATGCAGGCGCTCGGCAATCTCGTCGGCAGCGTCGCGCACGACTTCAACAACCTGCTGATGATCATCTCCAGCAACGTGCAGATCGCGCGGCGGCGCGGCGTCCAGCATCTCGACAAGGAGCTCGGCGCGATCGAACGCGCGCTGAAGAACGGGCAGTCGCTCACGCGCCAACTGCTCGGCGTCGCGCGCAAGCAGCCGCTGCACAACGAGACGATCGACATCGGGCAATGGCTCGGCACGTGCCGCGAACTGCTGAAGACATCGCTCGGGTCGAAGTCGTCGCTGGTCGTCGCGATCGAGCCGGGCGTCTGGCCGATTCGCGTCGATGTCGCGGAGCTCGAGCTCGCGGTGATCAACCTCGCGGTCAACGCGCGCGATGCGATGACGACCGGCGGACGCTTCACGGTCGGTGCGCGCAACGTCACGCTGCGCCGCGAGGACGGCTTCCCGCTGACGGGCGAGTTCGTGCAGATCTCGCTGGACGACACGGGTTCGGGCATGGCGCCCGACGTGCTCGCCCGCGCATTCGAACCGCTGTTCACGACGAAGGCGCAGGGAATGGGGACGGGGCTCGGCCTGCCGCAGGTATTCGCGTTCTGCGAACGCTCGGGCGGCCTCGCGACGATCGACAGCGCGGTCGGCGCCGGTACGTCGGTACGTCTGTACCTGCCGCGCGCGCGCGCCGAGGACGTCGTCGCACGGCCGGCGGCCGGCGCGCACGATGCGGGGAACGGCACGCTCGCCGGCCTGCACGTGCTGCTCGTCGAGGACAACGGCGAAGTCGCGGCCGGCACCGAAGCGCTGCTGTCGCTGCTCGGCCATCGCGTGACCTATGCGCCCACCGCCGACGACGCGTTGCGCCTGATCGAGGGCGCCGCGGCGAACGACGCGTTCGACCTCGTGATTTCGGACATCCACATGCCGGGCCGCATGAACGGCATCGACCTGGCCGAAGCGGTCGAGAAGCGGCCGGGGAAGCTGCCCGTGATTCTCGTCACGGGCTATGCGGAGGAGCTCGACCGCACACGCACCGTCAACGTCCGCGTGCTGTCGAAGCCGTTCGATATCGCGCTGCTCGACGAGATCCTGCTGGGCATCCGCGAAGCGCGCGACGCACGACACGCCGGCGCGTGACCGGCCGCGTGCGGGCCGGCGCCGGCGCGACTGCGTGAACGGGCGCGGCGGCGATCAGGCCAACGACATCACGCCGATTTCAGCAGGCGCACCCAGCCCGCGTAGCGGTCGACGAAGCCCTGCAGGAACTTGCGCGTGTCCTCGCTGACGATCTGCCCCTGGTCGTCGATGCGCGCCGGATCGTGCTTGATGAACATCTCGGGCTGACCGAGCGTCTTCACGTCGAGGTACGCGAGCACGTTGCGCAGGTGCTGCTGCGCGAGTGCGGTGCCCGTCGCGCCCGGCGACGTGCCGAGCACCGCGCCCGGCTTGCCCGACCACGAATTGGAACCCCACGGGCGCGAGCCCCAGTCGAGCGCATTCTTCAGCACGCCCGGAATCGACCGGTTGTACTCGGGCGTGACGAACAGCAACGCGTCGGCGGCTTCGATCGACTGCTTGAAGCGCTTCGCGACTTCCGGGAAATTCGCGTCGTAGTCCTGGCTGTACAGCGGCAGCTCGCCGATCTCGACGAACTCGAACGAAAAATCGGCGGGGGCGAGCGAGATCACGGCGTGCGCGAGCGCACGGTTCGTCGAAGCGCTGCGCAGGCTGCCGACGACGACCGCAATTCGATAGGACATGGCATTCTCCTTCCGGTAAGTGAGGAATCGGAGCGATTGCTTCCGAATGGGCGACAAAGGTCTGTTTATAGGCAAGCCAGCCCGCGAGCCGTCCGACGGGGCCGTCCGGCCGACTTTCCACAAGGTTTTCCACAGAAATTGTGGATAACTCGACCGTTATGTTCCGACGTTACAGTTTTCCCGCCGCGCGGCGTCTTCGACATGCGAGCCGAGAGGTTCGGCAAGCATAGCGCAGCGCGGCGGCCGGCTTCATGAAATCGCGACCGAACATGGCGTTGCAGGCCGGCACCGCAACCAGTAAGCTACTCGCACCGCGATGCACCCGTTCCGTGACGCATGCGCGATCGCTTCGAAACACGACAACCCACACATGCCGTCCGCATACGACGACCCCGCCTATCTCGCACAACTGCGGCACGATCTGCTGCGCTTCGCACGACTCCAGCTTCGCGATGCCGACGCGGCCGAAGACGCCGTGCAGGAGGCGCTGGCCGCCGCGTGGTCGCATGCCGGCGAGTTCGCGGGGCTATCGGCCCACAAGACGTGGGTGTTCGCCATCCTGCGCAACAAGCTGATCGACGTGCTGCGCGCGCGGCAGCGGATGGTGAGCCTGACCGCGCTCGATGCGGAGCTCGACGGCGAATCCGTGCTCGATCGCGAACTGTTCAAGGACAACGGGCACTGGGCCGCGCATGCGAAACCGCGACCGTGGCCGAAACCCGAGACGCTGTTGCAGCAACAGCAGTTCTGGATGCTGTTCCAGGTGTGCCTCGACCATCTGCCGGAGCAGATCGGACGCGTGTTCATGATGCGCGAATTTCTCGACGTCGAGATTCCGGACATCTGCAGCGAATTGACGCTGACGACGAATCATTGCAGCGTGCTGCTGTACCGGGCACGCACGCGCCTGCGAACCTGCCTGAGCGAAAAAGGACTGACGACCGAAGATGCTGCCGGGGAAATGTACTGACGTGACACGACTGCTGTCGGATGCGCTCGACCGGCCTCTGACACTGCACGAGCGCCTGCAGGTGCGTGTGCATCTGCCGACCTGCAGCGGATGCCGCGCCTATCGCGGGCAGATCGCGCTGTTGCGGACGGCCGCGAAAGCGGCCGCGGGGCGGGAGCCGGATGATGATGACGGGCCGTCCGGTGGCGGCTAGGGCGTGTTCACGCCCGAGGCGCCGCGATGTCGGCGTATCGTTCCGGTGACGGCTGGCGGGCGGCCTGGAGGTTGCATCGGCCTGGATGCCGTTGCGCGTGCCGGGCCGGGCTGGGCCGCATCGATGCAATAAGAAAAATACGCCGGACAAGAACTATTCGAACAACGCCTTCACGGACTCGGGCGGTCGACCGATAGCCGCCTTGCCGCGATACACGACGATGGGGCGCTGCAGCAGGATCGGATGAGCGACGATCGCCGCGTAGGCTTCGGCGTCGGTCAGATCCGCGCGGGCAAGATTCAGCGTCCTGTACGGCTCCTCGCCGTCGCGCAGCATGTCGCGGACCGGCCGGCCGAGCTGTTGATGCAGCGTTTCCAGTTCCTCGACGGTCGGCGGCGTCTTCAGGTACTCGACGACGGTCAACGGCGTGCCGGCGGTATTCAGCGACTCGACCAACGCAAGCGTCTCGCGGGACTTCGAGCATCGGGGGTTGTGGTAGATCGTGATCATCATTCAAGCCTGGGTGGGGGAGCCCTGTATTGTAGCCACTCTGCATTGAGCGGCTTGCTGGCGTGGTTCAGCCGAGACCGGGGTGGCGTTCCTTTCGACAAGTGGCTGAGACGGTTTGGTTTAGCGACGCGCTGTGATGGAAGAGCGTGTGTCCGGTGTTCGAAAACGCTTCAAAGAGCCGTTGTTTATGCGCATAAAGCTAGAACACCTGGTTCGCGGGATCCCGGACTGCGATTAGCCTAGCAATGGTCGCAGAGGCTGTCCGATGGTGGAAGGGATGCGGGATTGCCCGGCGCGTCGAGTGGTTTATGCGCATAAAGCCCGCGATTTTCGGCCGAGGCGACGCGCGACTCCGGGCGTGGACGTATGCGACACAAGGCGGCAAAGGGCGATCGCTGTATCGATAAGCCACCCCAGCGCGACATCATCGGCCGCCTGCCTCGGGCAGGTTTATGCGCATAAGGCCGGCGATTGTCGCGCGACGCACGGCTTGACTCGGGCCGTGGGCGATGCCGACACGAGACGGCACCGGGCGATCGCTGCAAGCGACAGACCGTCCCGACGCGACATCATGGGTCGCCTGATTCGGGCGAGGTGCCGGCTGCGGCCCTTCATCGCGGGTCATCGTTGCGTCGGGTTTATGCGCATAAATGCTGCGGGGCCGACAGAATGTCACCCTGAGGCATGCCCGTTCACGGAGGCGACTCAGGGTCGCGCATTCGCCTCGGAACTCGCAGATCGCTCAGGTCGCTCGCAGATGCCTGGCACGCTCCTCGCCGAGTCATCGCTTCGCCCACTGCGGAGTTTATGCGCACAAACTCCCCGGCTCGCCGACAGCCCTATCCGCCCCGGAAAGGGCAGAGCACCCGCGATATCCCAGTGACGAACAGGTGCCCGACGATGTAGCGCGTGAAGCCCCCACCCACGCAGCCCATCCCCCCTCTATCTCAGCTTCGCCACCTCCAACACACCGCCCCAACGAGCTCGCCATCTTCGCCACTTCGTTTATGCGCATAAACCGATCGTCCGAATGGCCAATGCGTCGTTGTCGACCGACAATTTCATTGAAATTCAAATATCGTCCTGTAGAATTCCAACGACCAAAACAGGAGTGAAAATTGGCCGCGGAAATTATTGCAGTCACTCAACAAAAAGGTGGCGTCGGCAAAAGCACGATTGCCATGCATCTCGGCGCCGCGTTCCATGAAAAAGGGAAGCGCGTCCTCGTCATCGATGCTGACCGTCAAAACACGCTGGTTCACTGGTCGAGCGCATCCGGCGACAGCGAAAACGGCATCCCGTTTCCGGTCGTCAATCTTGCCGAAGCCGACGGCCAGATCCATCGCGAGATCAAGAAGTTCATCAACGATTACGACATCATCGTCGTGGACTGCCCGCCGTCGATCACCGAGAAAGTCTCGGGTGTCGTCCTGCTGGCCGCATCGATTGCCGTGATCCCGACATCGTCGTCGCCGGCCGATTACTGGTCGAGCGTCGGGCTGGTCAAACTGATTCAGCAAGCGCAGGTGATGAACGAAGACCTCCGCGCGGTCTTCCTGCTGAACAAGACCGAAGAGAAACGCATGCTGACCCGCGAGCTCAAGCGTGCACTCGAGGAACTCGGCTTTCCGTTGCTGAAGACGCAGATCCCGACTCGGGAAGCGTACAAGCAGGCGATGGCGCTCGGTCAGACCGTGCTGCAAATGAACGATCGTGGCGGCAAGCTGGCCGCCTCCGAAATTCGCGCATGTGCCGACGAAATCGTCGCCATGCTGCCCTGACTTTATGCGCACAAAGGAGTCACATGAAACCCTCCCAATTTGCCAAAGGATTCCAAGCGCGCCCGGATATCACGACGAGCGAGAAGCGCACGGCGCTCGATCGGCTCAATGCGATCGACGGCATCGTCAAGTCCGAGACGCCGCCCCCGGCGTCGACCAAATCCGCGAAGAAGGACATCGCACCGCCGCCTGCTCCGGAATTCACGATCGACCCGTCGATCGACGAATCGCAGCAATATCGCGCGTGGCGTCTCGAGAATCGCTATGCCCCCGGGCAGGTGATCGAGTTGCCGCTGAAGGCGATCAAACATAGCCCGTTCAACCCGCGGCACTTCTATCTGAAATCGTCGATTGCCGAACTCGCGGTGAACCTTGCGAAGCAAGGGCAGCAGCAAGCGATCCACGTGATTCCGGATTACGACAACCCGGGCACGTATTTCGTCAGCGATGGTGGCCGCCGCGTGCGGGCGCTGAAGGAAGCGAACAAGGAGTCGGTCAAGGCGATCGTGATCGACGTGCCGATCGGCATCCAGAGCTACAAGCTCGGCTATGATCTCAACGTTCAGCGCGATTCGCAGACGGTGTTCGACAATGCCGTCGTGTGGCGCCGCTTCCTCGACGACAAGCATTTCCAGAGCCAGAAAGAACTCGCCGAGCATCTCGGCCTCGACGAGTCGACGGTGGCTGTCGCGCTGTCGATCGGCAAATTGCCGGAAGCGATCATGCAGGAAATGGTCGCGCGCCCCGATCGCTTCGGATCGAACATGGCGTATCAGGTCGGCCGCTATCACAACGCGCGCGGCACCGAGGCGACGCTGCGGCTGATCAACAAGATCGTGTCGGACGACCTCAGCACGCGCCAGGTGTCGGACATCGTCAAGGGCCGCGTCGCGGCACAGGAGACGCCGAAGGTCGCGGGCCGTCAGCGCTACGCGCAGCGTCTCGAGATCAAGCTCGGCGGCAAGTCTGTCGGCGATCTGAAATCGTATGGCGAAGACCGCATCGAACTGCGCCTGCGCGGCCTCCCGAAGGACAAGCGCGACGCAATCCTCGAGCAACTCGAGCGGATGCTGTTGTCGGAGTAATGGAAGCGGCCGGCAGAGCCTGACACGGGCGCCGGCCCCGCCCGACCAACGGATGGGACCGGCGGCGGCCCGTCAGCGGGCCTGAGCGGGCCTCAAGCGGCCCGCGACTGGTTCAGCGTGAACGACAGCAGGTCGCCGTCCGTCGGCTCGCCCCAGGTCTTCTGGGCCAGCCAGTCGAAAAAGGCCGTCTCGGCCAGCTTGGAATCGAGGCCGCGCTTGCGCCAGTCGTCGCGCAGATGCGAGCCCATCGTCGGCAATGCCTCGGATTCGAACGACTCACGCGCCACTTCGCGCTCCGCGTCGCCCTGCTCCTCGTACAGCACCTTCGCTTCCTTGCGGCGGAACGCCGCGAACTCGCTCAGCAGGCGAGCCTTCAGATCGTCCGGCTGCGCAGCCGCAGCCTTCGCGGACGGCGTGCCGGCAGGCAGCGCGTCGACCGACTCGACCGGCGGCGCATAACCCTTCTTCAGCGCGTCCTTGAACAGCGCCGGCGCGCTGCGCACCGGCGGCAGCGTCGTGCTGCGCATCCGCTGCTCGGTCATCTGCAATGCGGCGCGAATCCGGTTTTCCTCGCTGTCCGCATAGAGTGTTTGTGCTTCCTTCAGCGGGATCCCGAGTTTCACCATCCGGTCGACCAGCGTGCTGTCGAACACGTTCGGGTGTTCGTCGAGCGCGAGCATCGGCTGCTTGCGTTCGGTCACGCGAAACTGGATCTCGGCCACCCGACGCCCTTCGCGGTGCTCGATCAGTTCGACGAAGATGTTGGTGACCGCATTGACTTCCGCGATCGCGGGACGCAGGTAGTCGCGCTTGAAGTACTTGTACTCGCGCTTCGCTTCGTCGCCGGCTTCCGTGTCGGGCGTGCCCGACAGAATCGGCCGCCACCATTCCCACGGCTCGCGCATCGTCAAATGGCTCGGGTTCGTCAGGTAGCGCACGCAGATCTCGTACAGCGCGAGCCCCGCGCTGCTGCGTAGCTGGCTCTGGAACTGCAGGCTCAGGCGCGCATACTGGACCGGGTCGAGCAGCTTCTTCTTGATCTTCGGCGCGAACGAGAATTCGACCCATACGCGGCGGGTGGTCGGATCCTCGAGAATTTCCGCATCGGCAATCAGCGTGGAGATCCCCCACTTGCGGCCCGGCTTCTGGCTCGACGTCCCTGTGCTCCATTCGACCTGCACCGACACCATGCGACGCAGGTGTTCCTTCACCAACGCGGTGTCGTTCGAATCGAAAGCGGAGTTGGCAACGATGTCCGACAGCAGCGCGCGATACGTATCGCCCGAATCGTCGGCCTGCTGCGCGACGGCCAGCAGGACATTGAACAGCTTGCGAGTGAGGAGCGTGATCTTGCCGCTCTTCGGCTGAATGGCGATCGCCTCGACGGCCTTTCGCAATTCGGCTGAACTGGCACTCACCACATCCACATCGGTTTTCTTGGCGCGCTTCGTCGTGGCCATACGTCGGGTCGGAGGAGAAGTTTCCCGGAAGGATAGCGCCTGCGGTGATGTGCGTCCAGAACGACATGCTCACCATAGCCGGTGAAGCGCGCCGGCAAAACGGCACTCACCCGAACCCCTCCCGAAAACGCTCACCGGTCGGCCAGGGCGGCGTTCCGGACTCTTCCAGACGTGCCGCGGCATGCGCCGATTCACAGAATTTCCCCTGTGCGCGACACGTGCGGAATTGACTCCCGTATCGGCTCACCTTTCGATTTGTCGTAATTTTGCGACTGCGCAGCCGAGAGTTCGACACAGGCTTGCGACTGCACCTCACCGCCCGTCCGCGACTGAAGCACACCGGCCTGTATGCATGTACAGGCACGGCTCGCGAGGAAGTCGATTCGGCTCCGACATAGGGGAAAGCACCGCGGAAACCGGCACGCGCGGCCCGAACAACGCGTGATTGGCTGGCCCGGGCGCGCATTGTACAGCGTGCAAATCGTATCGGGTCCCGAAAATACTCACCTCGAGCACAGCAGGTCGATTCGTCCGGATACCGATAAATGCCCGACGGACGCGGGACCGAGCGCCAACGACTCCCGAAAACGCTCACCTTACCAATCAAATGCGGCACGGCGGCGGGCACGGAAATGGCTCCCGAAAAACCTCACCGTAACCGGCCCGGTATCAAAAACTTCAATTTCTTCCGATACTTATGCACAGAAGGCATTTGGCTGTGCATCGTCGCGATCTCCCGGAAAGCCTCACCTTTCAGCTGGAATCCTTCATACGACGACCGTAGGCCCGCCCCCGAAAAATCTCACCTGTGCCAAAAAGTGGCACAGCAAAAACGAGATTTCTTCCAGTCCTGGCGGGCTTTTCGGCGAATTCGACCGGTCCCTGGTCCTGAAAAGCCTCACCTTTGCCCATTTTTCGAGCAGATATCTCTCCCGGAAAATCTCACCTTTCAGCCAAGCCACAGCCTGTGATCCATGCCCCGAAAAAGCTCACCTTGCGCGCAAAGGGGCAGGAAGACCCGGATTTCCCTCCCGAAAAACCTCACCTTTGGGGCATCACAGGCACCGGAGAGCACTTTTGCTGTGCAAAATGGCGTCCGCTTCCCGGAAATCCTCACAGCAAATTCCCGCGAGGTCCCGTGAAATCTCACCTTTCATCCAATCTGCCCAAAAAATGGGCAGAATCGGGGCGCGAAACAGGTCCCGCAAATTCTCACCTATGTCTGCACAGGCAGAAAACTGTGCGGTCAGGCGCAGTGCGGGTTCCATGGCTGTATGGCCCCGAAAACCCTCACCTTTGGGAAAACTCGTGTTTTACTGTGATCCCGAATCCGCTCACGACCCTTCCTGCAACGGCTCACGCAGCTCCCCGAACCCCATCACGTCAGCTCCCGCAGAAGATCACCTTGGCTCCCGTAAAACTTCACCTTATCGGCCGGAAAGCCTTGTGCCACAAGGCTGTGCCGTGGCGTTAACGTTTTTAACTAAGGGTTCAAGGGTGTTTACTTCTAATACTCTCAAGACATCGGTTGACGAGTTTTCCACAGATACCCCGACCCCTGAACACCCACGGGCCATCGGATCCGATGTCATGTGAAACAAATACCAAAATTCGGGGTTCGCTGAAAAACGCTTGCCGAACAAAGACTTGGATGATTTTCTTCGCTTTGTTTCACGGAATCCGAGGCCACCTTCGGTCAAACGCGTTCGCAGCGCTGATTTCGGTGCAAAACGACGTAAATTCACAACGGACCGTCGAAATAAGTATCAAGAAATACGTGTTTCGTTATGATTGCAACACTTCATTGCCTGCGAGTGTTGTCATGACCCTGGACGAAATGCGTCAAGTCATTCGGGAAGAACTGGAATCGCTGCGCGCAAGCGGTGCACGGCGTCAGGAATTGTCGCTGCATGCGTGCAAGCGCCTGTTTTTCGATCTCGGCATCCGGCCGTCGGCCGCCAACGTGCGCGATCTCACCCAGACCGGCAGCGCCAGCGACATCCCGAAAGACATCGATCACTTTTGGGAGCGCATCCGTTCCGCCTCCAAGATCAGGCTCGACGGCGCGGCGATCCCGAAGGCCGTCGAGGAAAAGGCCGGCGCATTGCTGGGCGCACTTTATGAAGAGGCGTTGAAAGCGGCGCGCGACAGCCTCGACGGCGACCGCGAGCAGGTTCGCGCCGATGTGGCCGCGGCCGAACAGCGGTTGCGTGACGCAACCGTCCGCCAGGAAACGCTTGAAGAAGCGCTCGCGCGCGGTGAAGCGAGAAACGAGCAATTGCAGACGCGGGTGACCGAGCTCGAGGTCCAGCTTGCGTCGCAGACCACGCACGGTTCGGCAAGCGAAGCAACGTTGCTCACCACAGTCGCCCGACTGGAAAAGGAACTGGCCGCGGCTGCCGGCCGCCTCGATGCCGAACAGGCCCAGAATGCCGCGTTGCGCGACCGCATCGATGCGTTGCAAGCCGAATTGCAGCAGCGCACCGAGCACTATGCGCAGCAAATCAAGGATGCGGTGGCCGAAGCCGAACGCCGCGTCAAGCCGATGCTGGTCGAACTGGACGCGTTGCGCAGCATGGCGTCGACCTACCAGAGCGGGTTGCGCGACGTTCAGCGCAAGGAGTTCGATTTCCTGCAGCAATTGAGCTCGGCCAAGGCGCGCGCCGACCGGCTCGAAGAACAGTTGCGTACCCAGAGCGACGAACTGGACCGCGCGATGCGCGACGCGAACGCGTTGCGCGCGAACCGCGGGATGAATCCGGAAATCGCCGCGCTGCTCCGGCGCCTGGCCGATGCCGGACAACTCGATGCGAACGCGTATGCCGCGATCGGCACCTCGCTGGATCACGAGATTCCGGCGCCGGCCCGGTGCCCGCATTGCGACGGCGAGCCGGAACTGTCACACGGTGACGACGGCTTTGAAGTCGCGTGCCCCGAATGCGAGCACGCTTCGGGCCCATGGCCGTCCCGTTTCGAAGCCGCCGCGCGTTTCGCGCAGACTTGACCCGGAAGCCGGCGACACCGCACAGGTGAGAATATCCGGGAGACTTGAGGTGAGGTTTTTCGGGAGCTGTGAAATGGTGAGGCTGCGCCACGCAAGGCTGCTCACGGATCGTTTTGCGTGAGCAGCCGTTTCCCGATCAGTGAGTTTCGTCGCGGTCGGACGCGTCACCGTTGTCGTCGGCCAGCCCGTCGCGCCAGTTTTTCCATGCGCGATGCAGGCGATTCGACGAGATCGGCCGCATGAAGCCCAGCCATTTGCCGACCCGCTCGGGCGGGACGTCGTGCTCGAACAGTTCGGCCGCGTACGTATTGCGCAATGTTTGCGGGCTTGCGCGCGCGGTGCGTGACGACGTGAGCCCGGCCGATTCGACGATCGCGTCGATCGCGCGCAGCATCGTTGCCTTGTGCATCGGCCGCCCGGCATGCGACGCGGGGAACACGAGTTCTCCCGGAATCTCCTGGCGTTTGCGTTCGGTGAGCCAGGCTTCGAGCAATGCGATCGCGAACGAGGCGAGATGGGTTTCGCGCGCGTAATCGGGATGCGTTGACTCGATCCGCAGCGACGTGCCGCTCGTATTGATGCAACTAATCGTAAGCGCGCGCGCTTCCCCGGTTTTGATGCCGGCGCCGAGAAACGCGGCAACGAGCGCGCGGTCGCGACGCTCCTTCCAGTACGCGGCGCCCGATACGCCGATCGGCGAGAACAGATACGCGAGCAACGTCGCGCGTTCCGCCGGCGTGAGGAAGCCGGTCGGTTCGTTGTCGCGGGCCTTGCGCCAGTTCGCTTCGCCATCCTGAGCAATGAACCGGGCGGGATTGGTCGATGCGTATTCGGTGCGGCGGATATGGTCGAGCACACGCTCGATCAGCCTTAAATAGCGCATCCGCTGTGTCTTCTTGATCGGCAACTCGCCGACGAAGTTCGCGATGGTCGGCGTATCGACCGTGGCCAGATTCTTTTGATGCGCACGCATCCACGCGAGAAACGCGCCCCATTGCGCGCGATAGACATCGGCCGACGAGCGGCGATAGTCCTGCATCGCGAGCCACGCGTCGAACGCGGCTTCGGGAGAGACGACCCAGTCGGATGCGTCGCGGTCGAACAGATCCTTTTCTTCCACACGCGCGGCGGTGTCGGGAGAGGCGGGAAGGGACATGGTGTTAATTCCGTTAGTTGCGTATATCGTAGCCCTTTTCGCAACGTATCGGGCAGCACGCGGGTGAACCGGCCGCCATGCATCGCGGCCGGGGCTCGGCCATCAGTCGCCCCACGCCTTGGACGGGCGGTGAGCGCGCACGGGCCGCGCGGTGTCGTGCGTGGTTGCTGCGGCTTCGTACGCGAGAACGGCGAATGAAAAGACCGCGGGCAGCGCGTTCGAGCGCCCGAAGTCGATCGGATCGTCGGTTTCGGGAAACGTCATGTCGGACGGTCGTTCGAACAGTTGCCGCATGCCGGCGTCGTGCCGGCTCGCAAAGCCGAGATCGGCGAGCGCTTCGGCTTCGATCGCGTGCAGCAGGCGCCATGTCAGCGGTACGCGCTGACGGATGTAGCGCGCGGCGATATGGCGAACGATCAGTTCGAGGTCGTGCGCGGCAGCCTTGAAGCTGAGCGCGGCCAAATCTTGTTCTTCTGTCATTGCAGGCTCCTGTCGACCGGGGCGGGCGCCTCGGTGCGCCGGCTCCGGCCCATGCATGGCGGAATGTCCGTATACTGTACAAACATACAGTGTTTTCCGCAACTGGCCTGCGATCTGCCTTTTGGCCGACTATACGCGCCGTCAGCGATGGATCACGATCAACAAGGCCCGCGCTTCGGTCTTGCCGGGGTTGCGGATCGCATGCGGCTCGTCGGCCGGGTAGCGCGCGGTGTCGCCCGTCTTCAGGCGTCGGCTGGCCGCGGCGGCCTCGATTTCCATCGCGCCCTGCAGCACGGTGAGGTGCTCGCGCGTGCCGGGTTCGTGCGCGTTCGATACCAGTGCGCCGCCGCTTGGCAGCGTCAGCTCGTACCACTCGAACTTGCCGGCGAGGTCGATCGGGCCCCATACGCGCAACTGGTACCGGCCGTCGTGGCCGGCGAGCGTCGGAATGTCGTGCGGGCCGTCCACGCGGATCGTCTCGGGCGCCTTCGGCTGCGAGAACAGTTCATCGAGCGTGATGCCGAGCGCGTTCGTCAGCCGCCACGCGACCGCGATCGTCGGGTTGGCCTTGTCGCGTTCGATCTCGGAGAGCATCGATTTCGATACGCCGGCTGCGCGCGAGAGGTCGTCGAGCGTCAGCTTGCGCTCGTTGCGCAGCCGCTGGATCTGCTCGCCCACGCGCGGCGGGGTCGCGGCAGGCGGTTGCGGGGCGGCGCCGGCAGGCGTGCGCCGTGAACCGGGGGAACTTGCCATTTGGATTCCGTTCGCTTAGAGTTGTTCGATATTTCGAATTCTAGTTCGGAATATCGGATAAATGCGGTCAACCGAACGACCGACTATAACAGTAGCAGGCCGTTGCGCCGCCACGAGCGGTGCGCTGCGGAATGCGAAACCCTGTCAGGAGCTTTGCGATGCGTGATGCCTTTCTCGCCCAGGTGCGCGGGACGCTCGACCAGATCCGCGCGGACGGTTTTTACAAGACCGAGCGCGAGATCGCGAGTCCCCAGGCGGCAGCCGTGCGGCTCGCCGGCGGTGCCGGCGTGCTCAATTTCTGCGCGAACAACTATCTGGGCCTGGCGAACGATCCGCGCCTGGTCGACGCGGCGAAGGCCGGCCTCGACCAGGACGGTTTCGGCATGGCATCGGTGCGCTTCATCTGCGGCACGCAAACCGTCCACAAGCAACTGGAAAGCGCGCTGGCCGCGTTTCTCGGCACCGAGGACAGCATCCTCTATTCGAGCTGCTTCGACGCGAATGGCGGGCTGTTCGAGACGCTGCTCGACGAGAACGACGCGGTGATCAGCGACGAGCTGAACCACGCGAGCATCATCGACGGTATCCGCCTCTGCAAGGCGAAGCGTTTTCGCTACAAGAACAACGATCTTTCCGACCTCGAGGCGAAGCTGAAGGAAGCCGACGCCGCGGGCGCCCGCCATAAGCTGATCGCGACCGACGGCGTGTTCTCGATGGACGGCATCATCGCCGACCTGAAGGGCATCTGCGATCTCGCCGATCGATACGGCGCGCTCGTGATGGTCGACGATTCGCATGCGGTGGGCTTCATCGGCACGCATGGCCGCGGCACGCCCGAGCACTGCGGCGTCGAAGGCCGCGTCGACATCATCACGGGCACGCTCGGCAAGGCGCTCGGCGGGGCGTCGGGCGGCTATGTCGCCGCGCGTCGCGAGGTGATCGAGCTGCTGCGCCAGCGCTCGCGTCCGTATCTGTTCTCGAACACGCTCACGCCGAGCATCGCCGCGGCGTCGCTGAAGGTGCTGGAACTGCTCGGCAGCGACGAAGGCGCGAAGCTGCGCGAGCGCGTGCGCGAGAACGGCGCGCGGTTCCGCAAGCAGATGACCGAAGCCGGCTTCACGCTCGTGCCCGGCACGCATCCGATCATCCCGGTGATGCTCGGCGACGCGCAGCTCGCGACGAACATGGCCGACAGGCTGCTCGGCGAAGGCGTCTACGTGATCGGCTTCTCGTTCCCCGTCGTGCCGCGCGGCCGTGCGCGCATCCGCACGCAGATGAGCGCCGCGCATACGCCCGAGCAGATCGACCGGACGGTCGCCGCGTTCGTGCGCGTCGGCAAGTCGCTCGGCATCATCTGACGGAGGCGCGACCATGAAAGCACTGGCAAAGCTCGAACGCGGCCCCGGCCTCACGCTCACGCGCGTGAAGCGTCCCGAAGTCGGCCACAACGACGTGCTGATCAAGATCCGCCGCACGGCGATCTGCGGCACCGACATCCATATCTGGAAGTGGGACGACTGGGCGCAGAAGACGATTCCGGTGCCGATGCACGTCGGCCACGAATACGTCGGCGAGATCGTCGAGATGGGGCAGGAAGTGCGCGGCTTCGCGATCGGCGATCGCGTGTCCGGCGAAGGCCACATCACGTGCGGTTTCTGCCGCAACTGTCGCGCCGGGCGCCGGCATCTATGCCGCAACACGGTGGGCGTCGGCGTGAACCGCGAAGGCGCATTCGCCGAATACCTGGCGATTCCGGCGTTCAACGCGTTCAAGATTCCGCCGGAGATCTCCGACGATCTCGCGTCGATCTTTGATCCGTTCGGCAACGCGACGCACACGGCGCTGTCGTTCAACCTGGTCGGCGAAGACGTGCTGATCACCGGCGCGGGGCCGATCGGCATCATGGCCGTCGCGATCGCGAAGCACGTCGGCGCGCGCAACGTCGTCATCACCGACATCAACGACTATCGGCTGGAACTCGCGCGCAAGATGGGCGCGACGCGCGCGGTCAACGTCGCGCGCGAGTCGCTGCGCGACGTGATGGCCGACCTGCACATGACCGAAGGCTTCGACGTCGGTCTCGAGATGTCCGGTGTGCCGAGCGCGTTCACGAGCCTGCTCGAGGCGATGAACCACGGCGGCAAGGTCGCGCTGCTCGGCATCCCGCCCGCGCAGACGGCGATCGACTGGAACCAGGTGATCTTCAAGGGGCTCGAGATCAAGGGCATCTACGGCCGCGAGATGTTCGAGACCTGGTACAAGATGGTCGCGATGCTGCAGAGCGGCCTCGACCTGTCGCCGATCATCACGCATCGCTTCGCGGCCGACGATTACGAGCAAGGCTTCGCCGCGATGCTGTCCGGCGAAAGCGGCAAGGTGATTCTCGACTGGACGGTCTGAGTCGGGTGTCGAGAGACGGGGCGGCGCGGCACGTTTGCCGGCTGCCCCGTTTTCGTTTGCACACACGCACCGTCGCGCCGCGGACGCACGATTGAACGCTTGAGGTGAGATTTTTCGGGAGCCGTGTTCGTGCGCCGAATCATCACACGATCGCGCATAGGTGATGCGCAATAGCAGGCTCGCGTCACCTGTTGGCAACTGCTTCGCTTCTCCCCGCCATAGCATTCGGCGCCCGTTTCTCCTCTTCCACGCGCTTCCCCGCTTCGCCTGGCGTGCGAGGGTTCGCTCGCGACCGTATGCGAGATCGTACCGACCCGGCACGTCCACCGTGAGCCGCACGCTGCGTTGCGACTCACTGATACGAGGCGTTATCGACATCGATCGGTGCGCCGACCCCTACCTGATTCGTTCACCTTCCCATCCGCACGGCTCGAACGGAAGGCTCACCCCGACGAGCCAGCGCTTCGGGCACGATTCAGCCCTCCCGCCGACAGGGCTTTTTCATCCGGATATTGACAAGGTAGAACGATCGTTCTACCGTAAACCCATGAATCCACTTCTCGACTCCTCCGGCGAACCGGGCGTTCGCGATCGGCTGCTGGACGCGGCCGAAGCGCTGATCTATTTGGGCGGCATCCACGCAACCGGTGTCGATGCGATCGTCAAGCGATCCGGCGCGGCGCGAAAAAGCTTTTATTCGCATTTCGAATCGAAAGAGGCGCTGGTGGTCGCCGCGCTCGAACGTCGCGACGAGCGCTGGATGCGCTGGTTCGTCGACGCCACGCTGGCGCGGGGCAAGACGCCGCGCGCGCAACTGCTCGGCATGTTCGACGTGCTGCGCGACTGGTTCGGGCAGCCCGACTTTCACGGCTGCGCGTTCCTGAATGCGTCGGGCGAGATACCCGACGCCGAGGATCCCGTGCGCGTCGTCGCCCGTATGCACAAGGCACGCCTGCTGGCGTTCGTGCGCGAGCGCTTCGACGCCTATGCCGACGAAACCGGCATCGAGCGCCGCGGGCTCGCACGCATCGCGCGTCAGTGGCTCGTGTTGATCGACGGCGCGATTGGCGTGGCGCTCGTCAGTGGCGATGCAAACGCCGCGCGCGATGCGCGCGCGACGGCTGAACTGCTGCTCGATACCGTATCGCGGTAGCCGACGCAGCGAATCCGAACCGGCCGCGTGCGTTCGCGGCCGTCACCCTGAACAGGAGCAACCCATGTCCGCTTCCCCCGAAGTTCGTCCGCCCGTTCCGCCCTTCACGCTCGAAACGGCGCGCCAGAAAGTGCGCGCCGCCGAGGACGCATGGAACACGCGCGACCCGCAACGCGTGTCGCTGGCCTATACGCCGCAAAGCCGCTGGCGCAATCGCGCGGAATTCGTGACGGGCCGCGACGAGATCGTCGGGCTGCTGCAGCGCAAGTGGGCGCGCGAACTCGACTATCGGCTGATCAAGGAGCTGTGGGCGTTCGACGGCAATCGCATCGCGGTGCGCTTTGCGTACGAGTGGCATGACGATGCGGGCAACTGGTTCCGTTCGTACGGCAACGAGAACTGGGAGTTCGATGAAAACGGCCTGATGGCGCATCGTCACGCGAGCATCAACGATCTGCCGATTCGCGAGGCGGACCGTCTTTATCACTGGCCGCTCGGCCGTCGCCCCGACGATCATCCGGGGTTGTCCGACCTCGGGCTGTGATGCGAGCACGCGTTCAACGGACCGGCGAACGCATCACCGGGGTTCAATGGTGAGGAAATTCGGGAGCCGTCCGCTGAAGGTGAGATTTTTCGGGACGAGGTGAAATGTCGCGTCGAGCTGTGTGCTTCGAACAGGTCGACGCGGCGTTGCGCCCGGTGAGGCGGCGTATGTGGCGACGTGCAGCGGTGTGCTTCACCGCGTGAGGCATCTCACCGATCGCGTCGATGCGATCGTGTGTTGATGATCGGTGTGTGCGAGTGCGGCGTGCAACTCACCGGTCGGATCGACTTCGATTTTCAACGACAAACTGTGCAAGCAGTGCGCGTTGCGATGCGTCGTTGCTCACCGCTCGATTTGACTGCCGACGCATCGACGGAGTCCGCACAAGTGCGCAACCGTATCGCGTGTCGCTCACCGCAGCCGGATTCACGCGACGCCGCCCGGCGCGAGCGCCGGGCATGACCGTCAACCCGCAACCCGCGCGGCGATTGCCTCGCCCACTTCCTGCGTGCCCGCCTTGCCGCCGAGATCGCGCGTATGCGGCCCCGTGCGCAGCACGTCCTCGATCGCGGCGACGATCGCATCGTGCGCGTCGCGTTCGCGGCCCGTGCCGTTGCCGAGGAAGTCGAGCATCATCGCCGCCGACCAGATCATCGCGACCGGATTCGCGATGTATTGCCCCGCGATGTCGGGCGCCGAGCCGTGCACCGGCTCGAACAGCGACGGGAACGTGCGGTCCGGGTTCAGGTTCGCCGACGGCGCGATGCCGATCGTGCCCGTACAGGCCGGCCCGAGATCCGACAGGATGTCGCCGAACAGGTTCGACGCGACGACGACGTCGAAGCGGTCCGGCTGCAGCACGAAGCGCGCGCACAGGATGTCGATGTGCTGCTTGTCGACCGCGATCTCCGGATAGCGTTCGGCCATCTCGGCCGCGCGCGCATCCCACCACGGCATGCTGATCGCGATGCCGTTGCTTTTCGTCGCGACGGTGACGCGCTTCGCGCGCCGCTGCGCGAGCTCGAACGCGAATTTCAGCACGCGCTCGGTGCCGTGCCGCGTGAAGATCGACTGCTGCATCACGACTTCGCGCTCGGTGCCTTCGAACATCGTGCCACCGACCGACGAATATTCGCCCTCGGTGTTCTCGCGCACGATCATGAAATCGATGTCGCCCGCGCGGCGGCCGGCGAGCGGCGACGGCACGCCGTCGAACAGGCGGGCGGGCCGCAGGTTGATGTACTGGTCGAATTCGCGGCGGAACTTCAGCAGCGAGCCCCACAGCGAAATGTGATCGGGCACGGTCGCGGGCCAGCCGACGGCGCCGAACAGGATCGCGTCGACGCCCGACAGTTGGGCCTTCCAGTCGTCCGGCATCATCGTGCCGTGCTGTGCGTAGTAGTCGCAGCTCGCCCAGTCGATCTCGACGAAGTCGAAGCGGATGCCGAAGCGCGCGGTCACGGCGTCGAGCACGCGCCGGCCCTCGGGCATCACTTCGCGGCCGATGCCGTCGCCGGGGATCACGGCGATCCTGTAAGTCCTGTCGGTCATGCAAATCTCCTTGGCTGTTCGGCCGGCTACCGGGAAGGCAGCGGCCCGTCACGTCATTCTATTTGTTTCAATCTGGATTAAAATCACGCAAAAGTTAATCGACTTTCCACGAATCGTGAATAAATCGCCGAACCTCGACGACCTGCGCGTGTTCAGCCTGGTTGTCCGACTGATGAGCTTCAGCGCGGCCGCCGAGCAGCTCGCGGTGTCGCCCGCGTATGTCAGCAAGCGCATCGCGATGCTCGAGGCGCAGCTCGGCACGCGTCTGCTGCACCGCTCGACGCGTCGCATGACGGTGACCGAGGCCGGCGAGCGCGTGTTCGCGCGTGCGGAAAAAATTCTCGACGACGTCGATCATCTCGTCGAGGACGTGTCGACCACGCGCACGGTGCCGCGCGGCACGCTGCGCATGTCGAGCAGCTTCGGCTTCGGCCGGCACGTCGTCGCGCCGGCGCTGCTCGACTTCAGCGCGCGCTATCCGCAACTGAACGTGCGGCTCGATCTGTTCGACCGGCTCGTCGATGTGGCCGGCGAAGGCTACGACCTCGACGTGCGCATCGGCGACGACATCGCCGATCATCTGATCGCGCGCCGACTCGCCGCGAATTACCGCGTGCTGTGCGCGTCGCCCGACTATCTCGCGCGCCGCGGGATGCCGCGCTCGCTCGCGGATCTCGCGTCGCACGACTGTCTCGCGATCAAGGAGCGCGACCATCCGTTCGGCGTATGGCGGCTGAACGTGCGCGGCGAGACGGCCACGGTGAAGGTCGGCGGTGCGCTGTCGACGAACCATGGCGAGGTGGCCGTGCAGTGGGCGCTGGCCGGGCGCGGCATCGTGCTGCGCTCGATCTGGGAAGCCGGGCCGCTGATCGAACGCGGCGCGTTGTGCCGCGTGCTGCCGGACGCGATCCAGCCCGCGAACATCTGGGCCGTGTATCCGGAACGCGTCGCGGCATCGGCGAAGGTGCGCGTGTGCGTGGATTTTCTGGTGGAGACGCTCGCCGGCCTGAATGCGGCCGCGGGTGACGATGCGGCCTGAAACCGGCTAAAGGTGAGCTTTTGCAGGAGACGTGCGCAGGCACCGTCGACGATGCCCGCGGGAGCGTCACGCCGCGTGTCGCGCACCGAGCATCAAGTCGAGATTCTGCACGGCGGCACCGGATGCCCCTTTGCCGAGATTGTCGAACACGGCGGACAGCAGCACCTGGCCACGATCTTCGTTGACGAACACGCCGAGCCGCAGGTCGTTGGTGCCGTTCAGCGCTTGCGGGTCGAGATGCGTTGCCGCGCGTGCGTCCGCGAGCGGCATCACGTCGACGTGATGCGCATCCGCGTAGTGATGCGCGAGACACGCATGCAGGCGCTCGCCCGTCACGCCGGCCGGAAGCAGGCGCAGCTCGATCGGGATGGTGAGCACGATGCCTTGCCGATAGGCACCGTAGGCCGGCACGAAGAACGGGCGGTGCGCGAGCCCCGCATGCTGACGGATCTCGGGCACGTGCTTGTGCTCGAGCGCGAGGCCGTAGACCTGCAGCGGCAACGCGTTGGCGGCGGCGTCGCCCGATTCGAATGCGTCGACGGCGGCCCTCCCGCCGCCCGAGTAACCGGACACCGCGTGGATGCTCACCGGGTAGTCGCGCGGCAGCAGGCCTGCCTGCAACAGCGGGCGAAGCAGGCCGATCGCGCCGGTCGGGTAACAGCCGGGATTGGTCACGCGCTTCGCATGAGCGATGTGCCGTGCATGTCCGTCGGCCATCTCGGGAAAGCCGTAGACCCAGTCGGGCTGCGTGCGATGGGCCGAACTCGCATCGATCACGCGTACCGCCGGGTTGCGAATGAAGCCGACCGCTTCGCGCGCGGCCGCGTCGGGCAGGCACAGGATCGCGATATCGCACGCGTTGAGCGCGTCGGCGCGCCGCGCCGCGTCCTTGCGTTCGGCGGCGGGAAGCGTGAGCAGTTGCACGTCGGTGCGGTCGCGCAGCCGCGCGTGGATCTGCAACCCGGTCGTGCCCTGGTCGCCGTCGATGAAGACAATGGGGAGGCTCATGATGGTCGTGTGCGTCGCGTTCGATCGTCGGGGGAAGCCGTATCGTCCACCGAACGCCTAGAATAGGAAAAGTTGAATTTACTGACCGTCCGATTCAGCTTTCCTGAACGAGAGGTGTGTGATGCGCGAGATCAGTCTGGACCGTCTGCGTACGCTGGTCGCGATCGCGGACCACGGATCGTTCGTGGCGGCGGCGCAATGGCTTCATCTCGCGCCGCCGACCGTCAGCCTGCATGTCGCCGAGCTGGAAAGCCGCGTCGGCGCGCCGCTGCTGTCGCGCACGCGCGGCAACGTGCGCCCGTCGGCGATCGGCGAAGTGCTGGTGGAGCGGGCGCGGCGTCTGCTGGCGGAAGTCGAAGCCACGCTGGACGACGTGCAGCGACAGGTGCAGGGGTTGACGGGGCGTGTCCGCCTCGGCGCATCGACCGGTGCGATCGCGCATCTGTTGCCGCAGGCGGTGGCCGGATTGCGCGCGCGGCATCCGGATATCGACGTGCAGATCGCGGTGCTCACGTCGCAGGACACGCTGGCGCGCATTGCACAAGGCACGCTCGATGTCGGGCTGGTCGCGCTGCCGCAGGCGCCGGTCGCGGGGCTGTCGATCCGCCCATGGCGTCGAGACCCGGTGATGGCTTTCCTGCCTGCGGACTGGCCGCTTCCGGCTCGGGTGACGCCGGCGTATCTGGCCGCGCGGCCGCTGATTCTCAACGATGCGACGACGCGCCTGTCGCGGCTCACGGCCGAATGGTTCGCGCTCGCCGGCCACCGGCCCGAGCCGCGGATCGAACTCAACTACAACGATGCGATCAAGAGCCTGGTCGCCGCAGGGTACGGCGCGACGCTGCTGCCGCACGAGGCCGGGGCCCCGCTGCCGGATGCGCGCATCGTCATGCGGCCGCTACGGCCGGCGTTGTGGCGCGAGTTGGGCATTGCGCATCGGGCGGGCTCGGTCGAACGGGCGACGCAGCACGTGCTCGATGCGCTGTGGGCGCTCGGTGCGCGATAGCGGGCCGTCGTGCGGCTGGCCCGTGCCGGCCGCGCGGCCCGCACGCGTTCAGAGCCGGTTGTCTTTCGCCAGCGTGAGCACGCGCGCCCAGCGCCGCGCATCGCGCTTGTCCATCATCGGCAGCTTCCATTCGCCGTGCACGGCGTCGCGCACGCGCACGATGAGATGCCAGCGGCCGTCGATCGGCGCGGCCTCGCAACCGTCGAGTTGCGACAGCGTATAGCGGCCGTCCGCGCCGTCACGCGACAGCCACAGCAGCCCTTGCGTCGCGGACACGCGCAACTCGCCCCACGCGCGATGCACGACGTGCGTCCAGCCTTCTTCCTTCGTGTTCGGTGCGATGTCGCGGCGGCGCTTGAGCCACCACGCGATCAGCGCGATCAGGAGCGCGGCGGCCAGCACGGCGGCCGCGATCGCGACCGGCTGGCCGAACTGCGCGGCGATGACGTGAAACAGGTGAACGGCGCCCCAGCCCAGGGCGATGAGCGCGAATAGCGCAATGAAAATCGGCATGTCGAATCGGAAAGGAGGACGGGCCGGCGCACGCGGCGCACCGGCCCGTCGTACACGGCATTACCGGCGGCGGTGAATGTCGTGCGTGACGAAGCCCGCGTCGTTGACGGGCAGCGCGAGGCCGTCCTTCACCTCGAGCGTCTTGCGGATGTCGTCGAGACCCGCGGACCAGTGGTCGCGCATCGTCGACAGACCGAACTGATAGTCCTTGTAGTGATGCTCGTACGCCTTCTGCTGATAGATCAGGTGCTGGATGTTGTACTTCTTCCCGCTCGACATCGCTTCGGCCTCGACGCACCACGGGTCGTTCTTGCGCTGCGCTTCCGGCACCTGTTCGAGCACGTGGCGCAGCACGTTGCGGTAGCGCTGTTCGCGCTGCAGCGTGTCGGTGACGAAACGCGTGCGGCTCGAATACTGCACGTCCTTCGTGCGCTCGGCGACGTCGGCCATCGTGCGCGGCAGCGGCCCGCGCGCGCTCCACAGATCGACCTGGAACGCGAGCGTGTCGCGGCGCGGATGCGCGCGGAGCACTTCCATCAGCGGCGTGTTCGACACGACACCGCCGTCCCAGTAATACTCGCCGTCGATCTCGACGGGCGGGAACGCGGGCGGCAACGCACCGGACGCCATGAAATGTTCGGGCGCGAGACGGATGCGCGAGTTGTCGAAGTACACGAAGTTGCCGGTGCCGACGTTGACCGCGCCGACCGACACGCGCGTCTCGCCCGAATTGATCCGGTCGAAATCGCACAGTTTCAGCAGCGTCGTGCGCAGCGCCGACGTGTCGTACCAGCTGATTTTTTCAGGATGGTCGGACACGCCCGGCAGCGGCGGCGGAAAGCGCGGCACGAAGAAGCCCTGCTGGCCCTGCATCATCGCGCTGGCGGCCTGCGACGCGGTGAAGAACGTGCGGATCTGATCGATGCTGTTGAACAGCGCGAATTCGAACGCGGCCGGAATCGTCGGAAAGAACGCCGGCTGGCAGATCGTTTCCCAGAATTCACGCAGGCGCTCGACGCGGTGCTCGGGCGCATTGCCGGCGATCAGCGCGGTGTTGAGCGCGCCGATCGAGATGCCCGCGATCCAGTCGAGCGGGATGCCTGCTTCATGCAGCCCTTCGAATACGCCGGCCTGATACGCGCCGAGCGCACCGCCGCCCTGCAGGACGAGCGCGATCGTTTCGTACGGCAGCGACCGCGCAGCGGCCGGCGCGCCGGCTTCGTGCTGCAGATCCGCCGCATCGACGGCCTGCTTTTCTGTACGCGCGTGCGGTTTCATCAATTGCTCCGAGAAAGCCCGCCGTGGACGGCGGTGATGGATGGCGTGACGTCGATCGACGGCACGCCATCTCGAGAAGGAGGGGCGCGCAAGTCGCCTCCCGTCGGGGAGGCGCCGGCGTTACTGCATGAACCAGCCGTGGCTGACGATGAACGACTGGCCCGTGAGCGCGGCGCTCGGGAACGCCGACAGGAACAGCACCGTCTGCGCGACGTCCTGCACCGTCGTGAACACACCATCGACCGTGTTGCCGAGCATCACCTTCTTGATCACGTCCTCTTCGCTGATGCCGAGCTCCTTCGCCTGCTCCGGAATCTGCTTGTCGACCAGCGGCGTGCGCACGAAGCCCGGACACACGACGTGCGAG
Organism: Burkholderia sp. AU32262; assembly: GCF_020419985.1. Classification (NCBI taxonomy): domain Bacteria; kingdom Pseudomonadati; phylum Pseudomonadota; class Betaproteobacteria; order Burkholderiales; family Burkholderiaceae; genus Burkholderia; species Burkholderia sp. AU32262. The sequence goes on along the minus strand of NZ_JAIZRS010000010.1, from coordinate 152,396 downwards.
CGCACGTTGTGCTTCGCGCCTTCCTTCGCCAGCACGCGGGCCAGGCCGAGCAGGCCATGCTTGGCCGTCACGTACGCGGACTTCAGCGGCGACGCCTCGTGCGAGTGCACCGAACCCATGTAGATCACGACGCCGCCGCGATCGTCCTTGTACATGTGCTTGAGCGCGGCCTTCGTCGTCAGGAACGCGCCGTCCACGTGGATCGCCTGCATCTTCTTCCAGTCGGCGAACGAGTAGTTCTCGATCGGGTTGACGATCTGGATGCCCGCGTTCGACACGAGGATGTCGACCGAGCCGAACGTCGCGGCGACCTTGTCGATACCGGCGTTCACGGCTTCCTCGTTGGTGACGTCCATCGCGACGCCGATCGCCTTGCCGCCTGCCTTGACGATCTCGTCGGCGACCGCGTTCGCGCCGTCCTGGTTCAGGTCGGCGATCGCGACGGCCGCGCCCGCCTTGGCGAGCTCGAGCGCGATTTCCTTGCCGATGCCGCTCGCGGCGCCCGTGACGACTGCGGTCTTGCCATTCAGGTTGCTCATGTTCGAATTCCCGTGGTGAAAGGATTGACAGGGAGAAGGGACTGCGGACGCGTTACTGGCCCAGGTAATCGTAGACGACTTCGCCGAGGCCCAGCGTCAAATCCGCGACGATGTGGCGGGCCTCGACGATCTCGAGCACGGGCAGATCGGCCACCGGCGCGAGCGCGTGCGGCGCCAGCTCGAGCGATGCGGGACCCGTCCATGCGCCCTTCATCTTGATGTCCTGCATGTAATAGCGCACCAGTTCGCACACGCGCGCGGTGCCGTCGACGTGCGGAATGATCTTCAGCAGGAAATTGGGGCCGGCGAGCCGCTTTGCCTGCTCGTCGATGTCGAGTTCCTTGTGCTTGTAGCCCATCGTGCCGGTCGCGACGCGCACCTTGCCGTAATCGAGTGTGCCGAGGAGGTGATCGGTGTTCACGTGCAGCGTGGGCGACGCGAGCTTCTTCGGGAAGCCCCACAGCTCGCGGCCGCCGGCGATCGGCGGGTGATCGTCGAGATACATCGCCAACGTATAGCCGCCCCGCTGGCCGTTGTACTCGACCGGAATCACCTGGCCGCTCTCGGTGTAATCGCCGAAACCGGTGGAATCGGCCATGCGGATGAATTCGTACTGCACGAGCGGCTCGGTGACCTGCAGCGGCTCGGGGACGATTTCACGGAGGCGGTCCGGATCGGTGCGGTACGTGATGATCAGGAACTCACGATCGACGAAACGGTACGGGCCCATCGGGAACGCAGGGCTGGTCAACGGCATCGCAAACGCTTTCGATCGGACATCGCTGGGTTTCATGCGGACTCCTTGTTGTTGATCGCTTCGTGGATGAGTGGTCGTAATCGTATGCCTGTGCGTTGCCGTTGTGCGATGCCGCATCTGGAATTAATTGTTGCCGATTTCGAATAATTTGCGGCGTCAATATTGAGATGAACGATGCAAACGGCCGGGACGGCACGCTGGTTGGGGCGATGGTCGCACGCGCCGATGACGCCATGACGTGAAAAGGTGAGCCTTTACGGGAATCGCGGTGAGCTTTTACGGGAGACGGTGGCGCCAGAATATGACAATTGTGTGAACTTGTGTTGCAGTGCAGGCTCTAAGTGCGTTCGCCGCGCGGGCCTTGTCCGGGCGGCGGCCGCATCAGGTACCGCTCGAGCGGCCACGCCCTGGCATCGTTCGTATCCGACCGGGCAACCGGCCGATCTTTTTACGCCCCACGCAACCCGATTCATGCAGAACGTCAATCTCGCCCTCTTTTCCGCCATCAACGCCGGGAGTGCACCGCACCCGGGCATTGCCCGCCTCGCGATCTTCGCCGCCGACTGGCTCGTTTATGCGCTGCCCGCGATGCTGCTGCTGACCTGGATCTTCGGCGCGCGCCCCGCGCGGCGTCAGGCGATCGAGGCCGGGGTCGGCGTTTGCGTGGCGCTTGCGCTCGCGCAGGTACTCGGGCATGTCTGGTTCTCGCCGCGCCCGTTCATGGCGGGCGTCGGCACGCAGCTGATTCCGCACGCGCCGGACAGCTCGTTCCCGAGCGATCACATGACGTTCGCGTGGAGCATGGCGGTTGGCCTGCTGCTCGGCGGTACGACGCGGGTGACCGGCTTCGTGATGGCCGCGATGGCCGTGGCGATCGCATGGGGGCGCGTCTATGCGGGCGTGCACTGGCCGTTCGACATGGCGGGCGGCGTGCTGGTCGGCACGGCCGGCGCACTGGCCGCGCACCTGTACGGGCAACGTGTGACCGCGCTGCTCGAACGGCTCGGCGATTCGGTGCATGCCGTCGTGATGGGGCGCCGGCAGGCACCGTAAGCGGAAGGAAACGACCGGGCTGCCGTCAGCCGGGCGAGCCGGACGTGCGGGCCGATTCGGCCGACGCGGACGGGCCGCCGCCGCCGTCGCGCAGTTCGGGCGTATCGGCCGGATGCCGGGCGGCATCGCGGTCGAGGGCGCTTTCCTTCAGGATCGCGCACATCGCGACGAACAACGCGAGGACTACCGCGGCGAGGCCGCAATAACCGGCGATCTTCAGGTGGCGAAGGAAAGGCGAAGCGTGGCTTTCTTTTGTCATGACCGGGCGCTCCTGGGCGGGCTGCGGCGGCTGTCGCCCGACAGCGGCGCGCAGACACAGATATATACCAGCCGCGATGCCGGTGCCAAGCCCGCCGCTGCGCCGGCGCAACGATTGTTTCGGCCGCCGGCGAACCCGGTGTTTCCGGTCAGTCTTCCAGCGTTTCGTGCACGGCCGCCGCGCCGCGCTTCCAGTAGGCCGCCGCGCGGATGCGCGACTTGTCGATGCCGCGCTCGCCGGTCAGGTGCTGGCGCACCGCGCGCATCGACAACGCTTCGCCGGCCGCCCACACGTAGCCGTCGCCGGACGACGGCAGCGGCAGGCCACGGACGGCATTGAGCAGCACGTCGCCGTTCGCCGCGGCGGTTTCGGCGCGGAAGCGCCAGATTTCGTGCACGTCGGCGCGCGTGTCGAACGAGATCTGCGCGGTGCGATCGGCCACTTCCAGCACGACCGCCGCGCGCGCCCCGGCCGGGAATTCCTCGAGACGCCGCGCGACGGCGGGCAACGCCGTATCGTCGCCGATCAGCAGATGCCAGTCGAAATCGGTCGGGACCACGAACGAACCGCGCGGGCCGCCGATGCCGAGCCATTGGCCGACGCGTGCCTGCGCGGCCCACTGCGATGCCGGGCCCGGATGGTTCAGCACGAATTCCAGATCGAGCTCGCAGGCGGCGCGGTCGAAGCGGCGCGGCGTGAAGTCGCGCGCGACCGGCTTCGGTTCGCCTTCCGGAAACTCGGGGCCGTTCGCGCCGAGCGTCGGCAGCGCGGGCCGCTCCGCGCCGGGCGGCGGGAAAAATACCTTCACGTGATCGTCGAACGACGCGGATTCGAAGTCCGCGAGATCGGGGCCGCCGAGCGTGACACGCAGCAGGTGCGGCGTCACGGCATGCACGCGCAGCACCTGCAGCAGGCGGAACTTGAGGGTGTGGCGCACGCGGGTGACGGTGCGTTCGGACGTGTTCTGCATCAATCCGTTCTCCTTGGGTGGTGACGGGGCGGCGCGGCTCACGCGCCGGCGCCGCCTTCGATTTCGGCCGTCGCGCGGCGCAGGATGGCGGCGATGCGGCGCTGTTCGTCGGTATCGGCGGCGCTCTTGTGCAGCAGCGCGCGCTTGAGCGCGAGACGCGCCTCGACGAATTCCGGCAGCCAGCCGGCTTGCGATTCCTCCTGCGCTTCGTTGCCCGCCGATTCCCCGGCGAACGCGCGGCGCATGAATTCCATCTTGCGGGCAAGGTGCGTGAGACGCGCGAACAGCGTATCGACGCGTTCACGCTGGGTATCGAGGTGCGCGCGGCCCGCGTCGGTCAGCGCATAGCGCTTGCGGTTGCCTTCCGCCTGCGACGCGACGAAGCCGACTTCTTCGAGGTACGTGAGCGCTGGATACACCATGCCGGGGCTTGGGCTGTAGAAGCCGTTCGAACGCGTGTCGAGCGCCTTGATCAGCTCGTAGCCGTGGCTCGGTTGCTCGGCGAGCAGCGCGAGCAGCAGCAGTTGGAGATCGTCGGAGCTGAACTGGCGGCCGCGCGGCATGCCGTCGTCGCCGAAATCGCCGAAGCCGCGCCCGCCGCGGCCGCCGAACGGACCGCTGCCGAATGCATCGGGGCCGCCGCGACGGTGGCGGCCGATCGCGTACCAGAGACCGGCGAACCCGTCGGGGCGGGCATACGTACCATGACTGTCGCAGCGGGCATGGCCGCGGAAGGGGTTGTGCCGCATGATCGTGTCCTATGTGTCGCAAAACATATCTAAAGATATATATCGAAAGATAGGGCGTCAAGGGGATTATTGGGGGCGGGATGGTGGCGTTGGGCGGGAGTGGAGGGCTTGTGGTTGACGTTTGCAGAAAAGGTCGCCTTGCCCGCAGTTGACAGGATCTTCTGCCGAAAACATGTCCAGAGTCTCGAGACGGAGATTGTTGCCGTAGCTTTGAGAACCCGGATCCGGGGATGGATTTTTCTCGGAGATGCTGTCCGGACCATCATCGAGGAGGGCGGCATGAGATTGGCGTTTTCAAAGTGCCGCCAATGAATGTTCGATGGCCGCAAGTAATTCTGATCGCGTACTAATGCGGGCAGGTGCATGCCTGGTAACGGCGCTATTTCAGATCAGCACATTGCTCAACGGAGCGTAATGGTACTGCGCCGGTCTGTCGTCCAGAGAGTCCGGGTCGGTGTCACGCTATGTACCGGCGGGTAGGCGGGCGATTCCGTCCAATACGGCGAGCCGGACGATTCGATCGCGCTGCGCCCGCGGTGCGACTATTAACACCATCGTATAAGGTCCAAACTCCCACGAGGTGATATTGCCGCGGCCGACTGTTCTCTAGACTTCCGGTTAATCCTTCTACCGCAACGATTTCCGGAGAACAGCATGGACCGTACTCTGCATGCGATGTCAGTGTTTAGTCACGTCGCCCGACTGGGCAGTTTCACAGCAGCGGCTGAGATGCTCGGTATCAGTGCAGCGTCGGCCAGCACGCTGGTCCGTCGATTGGAGGAGCATCTCGGCGTCACGCTGCTTCAGCGGTCCACCCGTTGTGTTCGCCTCACCACGGAGGGGGAGCAGTATCAGGAGCACTGCCAGCGCATTCTCGGCGAGATCGAGCATATGCAGCAGCAACTCAGCGGGGCGGGGAAGATCGCGCGTGGGCGGCTCGCGGTGGACCTCGACCAGGAGGTCGCGCATTCGGTTTTGCCGCTCGTGCCGGCTTTCCACGCCAGTTACCCCGAGGTGGGCTTGCGCGTGGACGTCGGCGGGGATGCGGACGGCCTGATCGCCAACGGCGTGGACTGCGCCGTCGTCGTCGGACAACTCGCGGATTCGTCGCTGCGTAGCCGGCGCGTCGGGAATTTTCACGTGGTGACCGTCGCCAGTCCGGACTATCTGCGTGTTCGGGGCACGCCGGCCGACCCGGATAGCCTTCATTGCCACGATGTCATCCATTACACCCCGAGGCGCTTCGGCCCAGCCCGGGAATTCCGCTACACGGTGGACGGAGCAGAGACACGGCTCAAGCTGGCGGAGCGCATTTCCGTCAATGACGTTCGTTCGGCGGTTCGTTATGCGGTGGAGGGTGTCGGTATTGCCCAGGTCAGCGCGCGTATGGTGACGGAAGAGCTCGCAAAAGGGCGGCTCGTCACCGTGCTCGACGAGTATGGTCCGCCGCCGCTACCGATTTCTGTCCTCTATCCGGACCGCCGGCAGGTGCCGATGTCGATACGGGCGTTCATCGACTGGATTCAAGCCCAGCTTCGCGATCTGGAGACTGCCAGCTTCGACGGCACGCCCGCGATCAACGGCGGGCGCGACGCAGCGCCATACTGGATTGCGGGCAGTGGCCGACACGACTCGCGGTTCATGCCCAAGGGGCTGCAGCAACTGGCAGCGACTGCCGCAACTGCATGACACACGCGGGCAACGCACGACGGTGTTGGCCGAGACGGCACTCATACCGACGTATAGTTTGCGCGCCGATTGCCGGCGGCATAGGATGCGGTCGAGCCGCCGACCTGAAATGCTCGCGTTCTCGATATTTTTACTGAATTGAAGGTCAAGGACCGCTCGTATGCCGAACCAAGGTATTGTTTCCATCGTCGATGATGACCGGTCCATCCGCAGGGCCACGCGAAGCCTCGTTCGTTCGCTCGGCTGGGAGGTCAGGGTCTACGAGTCCGGCGAGGAGTTCCTTGACGCCGACTTGATAATGGACGTCGCGTGTATCATTTCGGACGTCCAGATGAAGGGCATCACAGGGCTGGAGATGTACGAAGCGCTTCTCGAGCGCGGACCGGCTCCCCCCGTGATCTTCATCACGGCTTTTCCATCCGAAACCACCCGCGAGCAAGCGATGAAGCTTGGCGCGATCTGCGTATTCAGCAAACCGGTGGATCCGGCGCAGATCAAGCAGCGCCTGGAGGAGATCGGCTCGGAAAGCAATCGGACCTGATCCGGAAATCCGTCTTTACCGAGTGACTCTATGAATAACGACCGCCAGGCGGGTGACGGCCACGGCGCATACGCGGATCCGGTCATCGCTCCGGCCGAACTCGCGGCGGCGCGTGCGTCCGAGCTCGGGCCCAATCTCCAGGCGCAACTCCGGAACAGTCAGCCCGCGGTATACGCGGTCGCGATTGCGTTGGGCCTCGCGGTATTCCTTGTCGACGCGTTTGCGCCCGTCGACGTCGCCGTCGCGGTTCTGTATGTCGTCGTGGTGCTGCTGGTCGCGTCGGTCGCCTCCCAAACGGTCACCGTCGGCGTGGCCTGGGCCTGCGTATCCCTGACGGTCCTCGGATTTCTTCTGGCTCAGAGCGACCAGATAGCCGTCAGTTCTCTCGCGCGCTGTATCGTGAGCGTCATCGCGATCGTGACGGTCTCGGCATTGGCGTTGCGCAATCAGAGCAGCAGGGCGACGCTGCAGAACCAGGTCGACTTGCTCAATCTGACCCACGACGCGATCGTGGTGTACGGGCTCGACGGGCGTATCCGCTTCTGGAGCAAAGGCGCGGAGCGCCTATACGGATGGAGCGCGCAAGAAGCGTTCGGGAAAGCGTTCCATGAGCTGACGCGCACCGGCGCCGCGCTGCCGATTGCCGACCTGATCGAGAAGACGGTGGCGCACGGCAACTGGCAGGGAGAGCTCACGCGCATTCGCAAGAACGGCGAGCGCGTCGTGATTTCCAGCCGATGGATCGTGTCGCGAGACAAGTCGGGCCTGCCCGTCGCCATTCTTTCCACCGATAGCGACGTCACTCAGGCGAAATCGCTGGAAGCCGAATTGCGCCGCCAGAAGGAAGAGCTCGTGGCCACCGTCGACGCGATTCCCGCGATGGTCTGGAGCACGGACGAAGACGGGCGCTTGCTGTACCTCAATCGCCGCTGGACGGATTACGGTGTGCGGACCAGTGACGGCACGGATGTATGGCGCGATATCGTTCATGCCGACGACATCGAGACGTTGCGCGCCGCGTGGCGCCAGGCGATTTCCACGGGAAGCCCGTTCGAGGTGACGGCGCGCGTCCAGCTCGGCAGCGGCGAGTATCGTTGCATGATCGTCGGTGCCGCACCTTTGCGCGGCGGAGACGGCCGGATCCTGCGCTGGTACGGCGTCAACACGGACATCGAGGCGCGCCGGCAAGCCGAGCAGGCGCTCGAGCGATCGCGCGCGGAGCTCGCGCATGTCACGCGGGTAACGATGCTCGGCGAGCTGGCGGCTTCGATCGCGCATGAAGTCACCCAACCGCTGGCTGCGATAGTCACGTCAGGTGAGGCAGGGCTGCGCTGGCTGGACCACGACGTGCCGGATCTGGTCGAGGTGCGGGATTCCGTCGAGCAGATGACCGACGACGCGAGACGGGCGACGGATATCATCCGGCAGATCCGTGCGATGGCCAAGCGCAGAGACAGGGACGACGCGCTCGTCGACGTGACGTCCATCGTCGAACAATCGATCGATCTCGTGCGCCGCGAGCTTCAGATTCACGGCGTCGAGGTCGCGCAAAGCTGCGAGCCGTCGCTCTGGGTCCGCGGAGATCGTGTCCAGTTGCAGCAGGTCATCATCAACCTCCTGATGAACGCCGTTCAGGCGATGAGCGACGTCGCGGACCGCAAGCGGACCCTCGTCGTGTCGACCGGGCTGGTCGATGGCGCGAACGTGCAGGTACGCGTGGAGGATTCCGGCCCCGGCATTCGCAGCGAAGACGTCAATTCGTTGTTTACGCCGTTCTTCACCACCAAGAAGGAGGGCATGGGCATGGGGCTCTCGATTTGCCGTTCGATCGTTGAGGGGCATGGCGGCCGCATCTGGGCCGAGTCGCAAGAAAACAAGGGGGCATCGATGCAGTTCGTTCTACCGCTTGAAGGAATCACGCAGTCATGAGCCACGGTCCCGATCTCATCGCAACAAACTCCGTCGTGTACGTTGTCGACGACGACGATTCCATGCGCAAGGCGCTCGGCCGGCTGTTTCGCTCGGTTGGCTTGAGTGTCGAGCTCTTTGGCTCCGCGCAGGAGTTTCTGGATTTCGACAAGCCCGATGTGCCGAGCTGTCTGATTCTCGACGTCCGGCTCAAAGGACAGAGCGGACTGGCGTTGCAGGAGCAGATCGTCGCGGGCGACGTGCAGCTGCCGATCATCTTCATTACGGCTCATGGCGATGTCGAGATGTCGGTGAAGGCGATGAAGAACGGGGCGCTGGATTTCCTGTCCAAGCCCTTTCGCGACCAGGACATGCTCGATGTCGTCCAGAATGCATTGCTGAAGGATGAGAAGCGGCGGAAGTCGGAGAGCCGTGTCGCCGACGTGCGCCGCCGCTACCAGACGCTGACGCCGCGCGAGCGCGAGGTGATGAAATACGTCGTGAGCGGCCTCCTGAACAAGCAGATTGCCGCAGAGCTCGGATTGAGCGAAATCACCGTGAAGATCCATCGCGGCCACGCAATGCGGAAGATGGGCGCGCGAACCCTGCCCGAGTTCGTGCTGGGCGCGCAATCGCTGGGGCTGGATCCCACCGCGGAGTAGCAGTACCGATCTCGACGCGCGTGGGCGCCGCGCCGCGTCAGCGCAACGGAACACGCCGGTGGGGCGATCCGGCCGCATCGCCCTGTCGATCCGGAGCGAACCGGAATCGCGGCCCGGGGGCTATCTGTTGACGATGTGTTTCGGCAACGACAGCGTCAGGCAGAAGCCCAGCAACAGGCACGCGATCATGCACGAGACGGGAAGCGCGAAGCTCCCGGACGACTGTTTGAGAACGCCGACCACATAGGGGCCGAAAAAGCCGCCGATGTTGCCGATCGCGCTGATCCATGCGATGCCGCTGGCGGCGTTGCCGGGGCCGAGAACCGCCGTGGGCATTCCCCAAAACACCGGCGGAAGAGAAAGCAATCCCGCATTCGCGATGCACAGTGCCATCACGGTAAGCCACAAATTGCCGTGCCAGACGAGGGCGAGTGTCAGCCCCAACGCTGCCAGCAAGAATAGGGCGGCGGTGTGGACGCGCCGCTCTCGGCGGCGATCCGCGCTTTGTCCGGCCGTGATCATCACGATCATCGCGAACGCGTTGGGCAGCGCCGCAATCAATCCGATGAAGAGATCCCTGCCCACGCCGAGCGACTTGATCATCGTGGGCGCCCACAGCGTGTAGCCGTAAATGCCGACGACGTCGAGGAAATAGATCAGCCCGAATACCCAAAAGATCCAGCTGCCGAACATCGCGTTGTTGTTCGCCGAAGCGGCGAGAGCACGATCTTCGGCAAGCGTTCGGGTGAGGTAGGCTCGGTCGGCCTCCGTCTCGTGGCGGCTTTGGGTGACATCGTCCTCGAGATACTTCCAGCAGAGAAGCGCGGCGACGAACGCCGGCAGCGCCTCGACCATCAACATCCATTTCCAGCCGGAAAGCCCGCCGATTCCGTCGAAGTACTCCATGATGAAGCCGCTCAGCGGCGAGCCGATCAGACCGGACAGCGGCAGCGCCGCGTAGAAGGTGGACAGCACCCGCGCGCGGTGGTATCGCGGGAACGACTGGGAGATGTAATAAACGATGCCGGGCACGAGCCCGGCCTCCGCCACCCCGAGCAGATAGCGCATGACATAGAACTGCTTGGGCGTCGCGATGAAGGTGGTCAATGCCGAAACGATCGCCCACGACAGGATGATTCGCGTGAGCCATCGCTTGGCGCCCACCCGCTGCAGGATCATGTTGCTCGGAACTTCGAACACCACGTAGCCCAGCGCGAAAGTACCCGCGCCGAATCCGAACACCGCATCGGTGAAACCCAGGTCGACCCCCATCTGGAGTTTCGCGAAGCTGACGTTGATGCGGTCGACGTATGCGGCAACATACGCAAACATGAAAATGGGCAGGATTCGCAGCGCGAGATGCCGCGAAATACGATTTTCTCGCGCTTCGTCGTTCGGGTCGTTGCTATCGACCGGATGACCGGATGCGCGCGTCGCGTTCAGATCCAAGAGGTTCCCCCGTTGCTCGGCGAGCAAGGCCGCGCAAATGTGTCGACATCGACGCCAGTGATCGTCGATATCGGATGCCAGCAGCAATTCATGTATCCACTCCACGACGCACGGCCGTGCCCGCACTTCGTTCGCGTCGGTAACGAGGCGCAGGCAATGCTGGATGAGGTGGAAGAACGGCGACTTTGCCCATCGTTCACTCGAGGCGTCCGGACCGGGACGCCGGTGTTGACGAAGGCATATTTTTCTCAGGGCCCGCGATCGCGGAACTGCCCGTGCGGCACATGACGGGCTGGCGTTGCGCGATTCGAACTCGTCCGGAGATTTTACCGGATAGTGTCGATCGCAGGAGAGCGGCTGTCAGCATTTTTATCGTGGCGGCGACGACTGAATTGGAAGCGCGAAAGCCGCCGCGACGCAAAGCGCGTCGTGGCGGCACGAGCATCGGGCTGGCCCCGCGTTCGGTGGGGCAAGCCAGGCAAATGGCAAAAGCACTCGCTTATTTGATGGTGGCGAAGAGCAGATTGAGGCCTTCGGCGAGAAGCGGATGGGCGATGATGGCGTCGCGCACGGACGTGTACGGCAGGTTGCCGATCATTGCCATTTGCACGACCGACATCACTTCGCCCGCCCCCGAGCCGACCATCGTGAACCCCAGGATCTGTCCGGTTTCGGGCGCCACGAGTGCCTTCATGAAGCCTCGCGTCGTTCCGTTGGTGCGGGCTCTCGGCACGGCCGCCATCGGCAATTTCGCGACGATGACGGGCGTGTTGCGCGCCTTGGCGTCCGCTTCGTTCAGGCCGATGCGCCCCAGTTCCGGATCGGTGAACAACGCGTACGGAATGATGCGCGCTGCCGTGCTGCCTGCCCGCCCTTCGATACCGGCCTTCAGTACGCGATAGTCGTCGAACGACGCGTGCGTGAACATCGGCGTGCCGGCGACCTCGCCGATCGCCCACGTTCGTTCCGCGGTGGTCGCGAGCGCGTCGTCGACCTTGATGAAGCCCCGCTCGTCGCGATCGACGCCTGCCAGATCCAGGCCGATGTCGTCGGTGACCGGCCGCCGGCCTGCCGCGACGAGTAGATGACTGCCGTCGATCGATGTGCCGTCGTCGAGCTTGACCGTGACGCCCGTACCCGACCGCCCGGTTACGCCGGCAATCCGGGCAGACAGATGCAGCGAGATGCCGTCGTCCTCGAGCGCGCGCTGGATTTCGACGCTGACGTCCTCGTCCTCGCGAATGGCGACCCGCGGTGCGTCGTGAATGAGTGCGACCTCGCTGCCGAGGCGCCGAAACGCCTGGGCCATCTCCAGGCCGATGTAGCCGCCGCCGATCACGATGAGCTTTTTCGGCAGCACGTCGAGGTTCAGCGCTTCAACGTGTGTGAGCGGGCTCGAGTCACGCAGGCCGGGCACGTCCGGAACCGCCGCCACGGTGCCGGTGTTGATATAGACGTTCTCGCCTTCGAACAGCTGTTCGGAACCGTCGCCGGCCCGAACGAGGATGCGTCGCGGCGCGACGAACCGACCGGAACCGATCACGAGATCGAGCCCCGACTGTTCGAAAGCGCGGCGGTTGATATCCACCATGCCGTCGACGACTGCGCGGACGTTCGCATGCACGCGCGCCATGTCTGCAAGATGGTGCGCGTCGGCGGACGCCGCTCGCCACGCATGCATGTTGCGCGCGTTCTGAATCAACGTCTTGCTGGGGATGCACGCGACGTTGATGCATGAACCGCCGATCATGCCGCGTTCGATGATGGCGACGCGCTTGCCGCTTCGGGCGAGGTCCATCGCCAGGGATTTTCCGCCCTTGCCGCCGCCGAGGAACAGATATTCGTATTGCTTCGCGCTTTCCATAACGTTACTCCTTGATTAATCCGACAGACGAATCCGCGAGATCGACGCGCGACGTCCGCTCGGCGCGCGCACGCCGGCCTTACTCGGCCCAGATCGCAGTGCGGACACCGGCGGCATACGCCGGATCGATGCGCTCGAGATGGGCGAGCACTCTGTCGACCACGTCCTGCGGGACGCCGCTGATCGCCCGCCCGATGTTGGCGAACAGTCTCTCCTTCTGGTCGGCGCTGAACAGACGGAACAGCGCGCGGGGCTGGCTGTAATAGTCGTCATCGTCACGATGGTCGTAACGGTCGACCGTGCCTGCCTGCACCGGCGGTTCGGCCGCTGCTGGATTCGCGGAGAAGTCGCCGTGACGGCTGGGTTCGTAGTTCACGGTGCTGCCGAGGTTGCCGTCGACACGCATCGCGCCATCGCGATGGAACGAGTGAAACGGGCAGCGCGGTGCGTTGACGGGAATCTGGTGATGATTGATGCCGAGCCGGTAGCGCTGCGCGTCGCCGTACGAAAACAGCCGCCCCTGAAGCAAGCGGTCCGGCGAAAACCCGATTCCGGGTACGACGTTCGCCGGCGTGAACGCGGCCTGCTCGACGTCCGCGAAATAGTTCTCGGGGTTCCGGTTCAGCTCGATCGTCCCGACGTCGATCAGCGGGTAATCGTTGTGCGGCCAGACTTTGGTGATGTCGAACGGGTTGTACGGCACCTTCGATGCGTCCGCTTCCGGCATCACCTGGATGCGGAAATGCCATCTCGGGAAGTTACCGTGTTCGATCGCCTCGTAGAGATCGCGCTGCGCGGACTCGCGATCCTGACCGACCACGCGAGCGGCTTCCGCATCCGTATAGTTTTCGATGCCTTGTGCGGACTTGAAATGGAACTTCACGTAGAAGCGTTCGTTCGCCGCGTTGACGAACGAGAACGTGTGCGAGCCGAAGCCGTGCATTTGCCGGTAGTTCTTCGGGATGCCGCGATCGCTCATCAGGATCGTGACCTGATGCAGCGACTCGGGATGGCGCGACCAGAAATCCCACACCGCGACGTTGTTGCGCATGTTTGTCCGCGGATCGCGCTTTTGCGTGTGGATGAAATCCGGAAACTTGAGCGGGTCTCGCACGAAGAACACGGGCGTGTTGTTGCCGACGATGTCCCAGTTCCCTTCCTCCGTGTAGAACTTGATCGAGAAACCGCGCACGTCGCGCTCCGCGTCGGCGGCGCCGCGCTCGCCCGCGACCGTCGAGAATCGCATGAAAACCGGCGTTTCCTTGCCAACCTGGTCGAAGACCTTGGCTTTCGTGTAGCGCGAGATGTCGTGCGTGACCTTCAGCGTTCCGAAGGCGCCCGATCCCTTTGCGTGTACGCGACGCTCGGGAATTACCTCGCGGTCGAAATGGGCCAGCTTTTCAACGAGCCACATGTCCTGCAGTACGACCGGGCCACGCGCGCCGGCGGTCATCGAGTTCTGGTTGTCGGATACGGGGGCGCCGGCGGCGGTCGTCAGGCTCTTGTCGGACATTGTTGTCAGCCTCAAGTCGTTTGTCGTTCGGTGAGTGATCGAATTGCGGGGGGGGGCGGAAGGCGGCGTCGCAGGGCCGCCTTCCGGAGTCCATCTTCGCGGCGGCTCAGGCTACCGGAATGGGGTTCTCGACGAGCGCCTGATTGAACTGATCGACGAACGCATACTCGTCGGGACCGACGTTGTTACGCAGCGGCTGCGCCATCTCGACCACGACTTCCGTCGTCGCGGTTTCGAGACGCTGGATCGTCTCGGCGATGAAGGCGTCCAGCGGCATTGCTCGCGGATCACCGCTCTTGTGGATCAGATCCGTGTCGACCCACGGCGGGGCGATTTCCAGCACGCGGACACTCGTATTGCGCAACGCAAAGCGTTGCGACATCGTGTACGAATGAATGGCCGCCTTCGTCGCGGAGTAGAGCGCCGTGGCGGCAAGCGGGACGAATGCCAGTACGGAGCTGTTGTTGATGATGAACGACTCGGGTTGCGCCTTCAGATGTTCGACGAGCGCGGCGCTGACACGCACCGGCCCGAGCAGGTTCGTGTTCACGAGCCGGACGGCTTGCGCGTCGTCCAGCGCACCGCCGGCGTCATCGAACGGCATGATGCCCGCGTTGTTGATCACGACGTTCAGCGTCGGATAGTCCGCGATCAGCTGTCGCGCGACACGCTCGATCTGCGTGGGCTCGCCGACGTCCAGCTCCACGGTGTCGATACCCGGATTGGCCCGAGCGATCTCGTCCAGCAACGCCTTGCGACGCCCCGCGACAATGACCTTGTTGCCACGCTTGTGAAGGTTTTCTGCGAAAGCGCGGCCGATACCCGACGTGCCGCCGGTGATGAAGACAGTGTTTCCGGTGAGTTTCATGATCGGAGTTCCTTTGAATGGACGACTGGAGCGGTTGCGAAAAAAGTTTGCTGCGTTTATTGCGCGACGGCGTAACGCGCCGCGGGGGTATTGCTCGAGAGATGGGGAATCATGACGCGGCGGGCGGCGTCGTATGCGGCCCATTCTTCTCCTGCGTGCAGGGATGGAATCGTGACGAGTTCCTGACGGTCGAAGCCGGTCAGCGCTGCGTCGACCATGTCGGAAGCCGACATGACGATCTCCTTCGGGAGGTTGTCCAGCGGGAGCCCGCCAATCTCCCAGAATTCCGTTGCCGTCGCGCCCGGGAGAACGGCCTGAACCTGCACGCCCTTGTCTGCCAGTTCGTGATGAAGGGACTGCGTGAACGCGAGCGTGAATGCCTTGCTTCCGCCATACACGCCGTTCAGCAGCTCGGGCCCGATCGCAACGATGGACGAGATGTTGATGATCGCGCCGTGGCCGCGAGCGACGAAGCCGGGTGCCGCTGCATAGGTGAGGCGCGTCAGCGCCGTGACGTTGAGATCGATCATGCGCGTCATTGCGTCGACGTCGCTTTCGAGCAGCGGCTTATGCGTGCCGACACCGGCATTGTTCACGAGCAGCGTGATGCTCGCGTCCGTGCGCAGCTTCGCTTCGATGGCCGCCAGCGCGCGCGAATCGCCGAGGTCCGCGGCGATCGCTTCGACACTGCGTTGCGTGTCGTCGGTCATGCGCTTCGCAAATGCGTCGAGCCGATCCTTGTTGCGTGCAACGAGAATCAGATCGAACCCGCGGCGTGCGAGTCGTTCGGCATAGACCGCACCGATACCCGACGATGCGCCCGTGATCAGTGCGGTGCCTTTGTGTGCTTGCGTCATGATGTTGTTCCGTCGATGGTTACGAAGTGAATGACATCTGCCGGGAAACGCCGAGCCGGTTGCGTCATCTCGGCCGGCTCGTTTCAGTCTTCTGTTTCTCGGCGATTGCGATGTAGTGCGATGCAGTTTATTGGCGAGGCGACGTGTCGATCAACGCGCTCCGCCCATAAAGTCATTTCACTTACTCCGAATATTCGTTCGCGCGAAGTGCATAACGGCCGTCGACGTTCGCGGCGGTTTCGGTCGATACGCGTCGTCTACGCGTTCGTCACCGACGGTGCTCGCCCGTGGCGCCTCAGGTCGTTCGCGGCGAGCCGGTGCGTGAGAGGACATGGTCCAGACGGCTCGTTTCCCGATTGCCGAGACTGAGAGTGCGCAGTTCGGACAATGCGGCCAACGGGATCGCGTCAAGCGACGCATTTCTGACGATCAACGTGGCGTCGTCCGTGCCGCCGAGCAGACCCTTCGGGTCCTTGAGTTCGCGAATGGTGTATTGCTCGTGAAGGTACTGTGGAGTCCAAAGCGGAACCACCACCCACCGGCGTGCGGCGACGGCCTCCTCGAAGGCGCGTACACAATCGTCGAGCGTGCCGTTTTCGAAGTGATACCCTGCGTCCGCCAGGCCGTACTGCGCGACGATTTCGCGGGAAAATCTGCTGATGCCCGCGCCGGGATTGATGCCCTGAATCCGCTTCACCATCCGTGACGCCACATCCGGCCGTTTCAGATCGGAGATGGAGCTCACCGCGCTTTCGGGCACATAGTCGGGTACGCCCCACAATGCATATGGCCGGTAAAGGACGGTGATCTTGTGCACGTCCTGCTCGAACGGAGCGAGGTAGAGACTATGACTGCTCGGGAGCCACGCGCTGCTCAGCATGTCGGCTCGCCCTTCCCGCAGAATCCGGAAGGCTTCTTCGTGCGGTGCGAATATTTCGTCGACCGTTACGCCATGCTCGTTCAATATCCGCCGCACGACGCCGGAGGCCGCGCGATGGAACGACAGGTCGATGGTAACGAGCGTGAGTCTGGGTTGAGTCGGGTCGAGATCGACCATGGCATTCTCCTGGTTCAGACGATCAAGGTCAGCGTGATGCGATAGAGAGCGCGATGCCGGCCACGATGAGAACGACGCTTGCCGCAAGCCCCATCGTGAGATGCTCGTGAAGAAAGAGGACCGACGTCATGAGGCCGACGACGGGAACGCCTAACATCGCCGTCGCCATGCTCGTGCTCGACATGCGCGTGTTGGCGGCATTCACCGCGCAAAAGCAAAATGCCGTTGCAATCGGACCGATGTAGATCAGCGCCGACGTCAGGCTGAGGCTGCCGTCGCCCGTGTAGGGGCCCTCGAGCACTCTGGCGAGCACGGCGAGCGGCACGGCGGCAACGAGCATTTGCCAGGGCGCGAGCACGTAGGCGCTCGACGCGCTGCGGAAGTGCCGGAGATGAAGAATGCAGACCGCCCAGCACAGCGACGCGCCGAGCAGCATGACGTGCGCGACAACGGCCTGACGGTCGTGCCAGTCGACATCGAGCGGATTGAAAAGCAGCAGGACCCCCGCCACGCCAAGTGCCGTGCCGAGTGCTTTACGCACGGACAGGTGCTCGCGAAATGCCAGCACCGACACGGGCGTCACCCAGATCGGCGTCGTATAGGCGAGCACGGCGGAACGGCCGGCGCTCACGTGGTGCCGCGCGACGGCGCTCATCGCGGTGAACGCCAACATCTGAAGCAAGCCGACGCTGGCGAGAAACGGCAGGTCGGCGCGCTTCGGCAAGCGCAGCGTCCCGGTCGCAGCTTGCACGACGAACAGGCACAGCGCCCCGGATGCGAACCGTGCTGCCGACAGCCACAGCGGTGTGACGTGCGCCAGGCCCAGCTTCATCGCCGGCCAGTTCGCACCCCACAACAAAATCGCCGCGCCCAATAACAGCGCACCGCCATATCTGGACGAGGACACGGTCGCGGTGCGGCCGTGCGTGTCCATCCGAATCAACTCGGACATGATGACGCTCCTCGAAGTCGTGCAGCCGAGCGTGCGCGAAACGGTAGCTCGGAACGCTTGCCGCGCGGGCGGCAAGCCTGCTTCGGGTGATCAGATGAATGTGAATATCCGTTCGCGCGGCAGCCGCGATTTGGGCAGATCCGCGTTGAAGTCGTCGCCGCTGCGAAAACCCAGGGACACGATGACGACGCTCGTCAGGCCTCGTTCGCGCAGGCCGAGGCTTGCATCGAGCGTGCGGCTGTCGAACCCTTCCATCGGCGTTGCATCGACGCCGAGGACGGCCGCGCCGAGCAGCAGGCCGCCCAGCGCCAGATAGACCTGCTTTTCCATCCATTGCGGCGTATCGCGCAGCTCGTATTTGTGCATGTCGACGTACGAGCGGCGGCTCTTGTTCTGCGCGGTGCGCATTTCGGCGGTCTTGAATCGACCATCCACCGATTCGCGCTCCAGAATGGCCTGAAGGTGTTCTTCGTCCATGTCGGTCCGCATGCACATCGCGATGACGTGCGATGCATTGACGACCTTCGCCTCGTTGTACGCGTAGGCGCCCGTTGTGGCGGCCGCGATGCGCGCGCGGCCTTCCGGTGTCGCGGCCACCACGAAATGCCACGGTTGGGAATTCACCGAGGACGGCGACTGGTGAAGCAGCGACAGCAATGTTTCGACCTGCGCGGCGGGAAGCGACTTGCCGCCCTCGAAGGCTTTGACGGTATGGCGGGCATGAATGGCGTCGGCGAGATTCATGTGCGGGACTCCGGTTGTCGGCGATGGCGAAAGGGATTAACGGGTCGGTGCGGGACCTGCGCCGATGCGTACGCGGAACAATGCGTACGGCTTCTGGCGCTCGTCCTTGCCGCCGTGGAATACCGGTTGGCGGTGAAGCTGGTTCGCGGTGAAGTAGAGGTAACCGTCCGGGCCGACCGACAGCGTGTCGGGCCACAGCACGCGCGGATCGTGCAGGATCGTCTGCCATTCGCCGCCCGGCTCGAGCTTGCGAATCGAGTTGTGCTCGTAATCGCCGGCATAGACATTGCCGTTCGCGTCGCTGGCAAGACCGTCGGACGCCCCTTTCTCCCCGAGATCCTTCACCGCGGCCGCCAGTTGCGCGTCGCTGATCGACGGATCGCGCAGCATCGCGGTCGGAATCGAGTAGAGATGGCGGCTCGACAGCGGGCAGTAGTAGAGGGTCTGGCCGTCCGCGGAGAGCGCGATGCCGTCGGACGCCACGGAAAAGGGCTTGGTGGTCCCGTTCGGGTCGCGGACTTTCAACGACTGGCCTTCGACGACCGGGACGAAGCGAGGATCCGCCGACGTCGACACGTCGCCGGTCAGGCGGCGCATCGCCTTTCCGCTGTCGAGGTCGATCACGATCAGGCCGCCGATGCCCGACAGCGAGGAGTCGGTCACGTAAGCGACTCCGGCCTTTCCGATGCGAAAATCGAAGCGCATGTCGTTCACATAGGTCTGGGCGCGCATCACGTTCGCGGGGAACACGATCGTCTTGACGACGCGGTTGGTCGCGAGATCGATGGCGACGAGCTTCGCGCCGCCCGCGACCGGCTCCGAAAAATTCGGTGCGGCGGTATCCAGAACCCAGAGCTTGCCGTGACCATCGGCAACGACGCTTTGGACACTCAGGAAGTGCGTGGACGGGTGCGCCGCATCGGCATGGTTGATCTCGGCGTTTGGATAGGCGACGACGCGGCCGTCACGCAACTCGCCAACGGTGAAAGGCACGGCGTCGCCCCAGCGCGGGAAATTGACGAAAATCCGGCCGTTCTCGGCAACCGTCACGCCGGTGGGCATCGGGCCGGAAAAGGTGGCCACCGTGTCCATCGCGCCGATGGTGCGGTCGGTCGCCTGAACCGCCGGCGCCGTTGCCGGCGCGGACGGTTGCGCCAACACCTGGTTGACCAGCAGCGTGAAACTCAAGCCGGCTGCCAGTGCGGTTGCGGTCCGGCGGAGGGAAGTGAATCTCGTGATGCGTCGATGCGGGAAATGCATGTTTGTTCTCCGGTCTTGTCCAGCATGTTCGGAATGGCGATACAGGGCGTCGTCGGCGTGCGTCAGAAGCCTTCCAGCACGATCTTTCCTCGCGCGCGACCGCTCTCGATGAGGGCATGGGCGCGCCGGAGATTTTCGGCATTGACGGTTCCGAAGTGATCGGCCATGGTCGTGCGCAACGTACCGTCGTCGATCAGGGTGGAGACGCGATCGAGGATTTCGTGCTGCCTGACCATGTCCGCGGTTTCGAACAGCGATCGCGTGAACATGAGTTCCCAATGAAGCGAAATCGACTTGCGTTTGAGCGGCATCGCGTCCAGCGTGTCGGGGTCGTCGATCACGGCAAGTCGGCCCTGCGGCGCCAGCGCCTCGACGAGCTGCGCGTAATGGACGTCCGTCTGAGTGAGGCTGGCGACGTAGCGCACTTGCGGGGCGCCGATGCGGCGCAGCCCCTCGAGTAGCGGCTGCGTATGGTCGATGACGTCGTGCGCACCGAGCGCTTGCGCCCATGCGCGCGTTTCGGCGCGAGACGCCGTCCCGATTACACGCAACCCCGTCAGTTGACGCGCCAGTTGCGTCAGCATGGAGCCGACGCCGCCGGCCGCACCGACGATCAGCAATGCATCGCCGGCACCGGCGCCCTCGGCGATCCCGAGGCGATCGAAGAGCAGTTCCCACGCCGTCAGCGACGTAAGCGGCAACGCTGCCGCTTGAGCATCGGAGAGCGTCGCGGGCTTGCGGCCTGCAATACGCTCGTCGACGAGAACATATTGCGCATACGCGCCGGGCCGGGCGATCGAGCCCGCGAAGAAAACCTTGTCTCCCGGAGCGAACATGGAAACGTTGCTTCCGATTGCCTCGACGGTTCCGACGGCGTCCCATCCCAGGATCCGCGGCTGCTCGGTGGGCGACCCCATACGAACCTTCGTGTCGACGGGATTGACGGCGATCGCGTCGACCTTGACCAGCAAGTCGCGCGGCTCGGCTTCGGGCTTGGACACCTCGGCATCGAGAAGGGACTCGGGATGGTCCGCGGGCAGGCCATGCTGTGTATAGACAACCGCTTTCATGGATGAACTCCGAATGATGGTTGAGTGGCGCTGGGCTGCTCGCTGCAGACCGGGCGCCAGCGTGTGAGTGAAATACTGCTCGACCTCGACTGCGGGAAAAACGCGTTACATTAGGGAGGACTTTCACTCCAGGAATGAAAATGGTGCGGCTCGAGGACCTTCAACTATTCGTGAGAGCCGCGGCGCTCGGCAGCTTCTCGAATGCGGCGAGGGAAGCCGATCTGCTGCCAGGGCAAGTGAGCGCCGCGATTCAAAGGCTCGAGCGCGAGCTGGATACCCGTCTCTTTGCACGCTCCACCCGAAGCCTGAAACTCACCGCGGAAGGCGAGCAGTACCTGCCCTATGCGGAGGAAGTGCTTTCCATGGTTCACGAGGGGCGTGAGCGGTTGCACGGAGGAAAGCACGCGTTGCAAGGTACGTTGCGAATCGCCGCACCGTCGGATATCGGACGCAATGCATTGCTTTCCTGGCTCGGCGTGTTCCGCGATGCGCATCCGAAGCTGGTGCTGAAGCTTTCGTTGTCCGACTACGTGACCGACGTATTTCGCGATCCGGTGGACGTGGCTATCCGCTATGGCGCGCCGGAGGCCGCAAGCTACGTCGCGCTTCCGCTCGCCGAAAGCAATCGAAGAGTGCTCGTCGCCGCTCCGGAATACGTGAAACGGCACGGCGCGCCTGCGTCGCTCGACGAGCTCGTTTTGCACGACTGTTTGCCCTACGTGCTCGGTGGGCGTGTCTACGATCGCTGGCTGTTCCCCGCAAGCGGCGTGAGGCGGCAGGTCACGGTGAAGGGTGTGCTGCTGTGCGACGATGCCGAAATCGCGCGGCGCTGGGCTGTCGAGGGCAGGGGCATTGCCTACAAATCCTGGCTCGATGTCCATGACGACGTCAGAGCGGGGCGCCTGACAGTATTGCTGCCCGATCAGCGAGGCGAGGCGGCTCCGCTGAGCCTCGTGTGTCCGCATCGTCGCCAGTTCTCGCCGGCGGTCAGATACCTTCATGCGCACCTCCGCGAACGAATTTCGCCGATGATCGCCGCGATGCGCGACTACGTTGGCGACGCGATGGAGTAGCACGGCCTTTTTAGCCGCGCGAGCCGTGACGTGCGGAGGTGAATGGAGAACGACGCGCAACGGAGTATTCATCAGCTTCTCGGCTCCAATTCGGGACGCTGTCTGGTCCCCAGGTTTCGTTAACGTCCAGTCGCGATAGTCCACGGCAACCGGGTTCCCGCTGGCAGATCGCCCACGTTCGAGCGTCGTTCAGGCGCCTTTCGGGTCATCGGGCAACACATGCAGCCAGTTTGGCGTTTCGGAGTTGCCCGGAAAATCGTCTCGCCGTGTATTCGAGCTAGTCGAAAATAGTCAATGCACCTATGCGCAGGTATAGGTGGCTTGCGAGCATCGGTGCGGGAAGGCGAAGAACGCGCGTTGAAAGCTGTTTTCAGGGAGAGGCCATTGAGGTCGGCCAATTGTCTTCCTACCATTCACTCGGGTTTTATCCCTTGATAACTTTACGTTCACGTTGGTTAAGGAGAGTGTGATGAAGAAAACGATCGCGTCGATGCTGTATGTCAGCTATTTGGCCTTCGGTATTTCAGCCCATGCGGCGGAGCAGAATACCGCTCCGCCGCCGGAGCAGGTCGTCAGCCAGAAAGAAGTGACGAAGAGTGAAAAGAAGGCGCAACACGCGGCCGATCGCGCGCTGTCGCGGAAAATCGTATGGGCGCTGTCGAAAACGAAAGGATTGAATGCAATCAACGTGCGGGTGCTCGCTCGCCGGGGAGCCGTGACCCTGACCGGATACGTGCCCGACAGCGAGCAAGTCCAGCTTGCCGGCGATAGCGCCGCGCGGGTCGCGGGCGTGACGTCCGTCGCCAACAATGTGGTGCCGGGCGAACCGGGCCGTTGATTGCCGTCACCGGAGGCCGACGTGCGCATACCGATGCGTTCGCGCGTCGCCCGGTGTTCGCGGCGGCTCGAAGGCCGAGTTCCGATTTTGAATGTTGCATGGCGCTGTGCACGGAAAAGGGGTGCTTTCGTCGCGCCGAAATAACGTCCTTTTTGCCGGGTAATCGGTGGGTCGATATCGCGCCGACACGTTCATGACGTGCCTGAAAATGAATGATCTGAAGGCGAAACGGGCCGGCCCCGATGTTGACGAGCAAAGTCAGTTTTTCGGTAAATCGCATTCAAATTCAAGCAGCGAATTTTTATGATGACAACTGCTGCGATTAAATCGGGTCGTGGGTTTTCGATGTCGATAATTGTCGTGCGCGTTGCGTGACGCGACCTATTCGGCATTTGGCGCGGTTATCTGGCAGTAAAACCAGGGGCGCGGGCTCCGACTCGTCATCGTCGCTATCCTGCCGGCCGTTTTCGGTCGGCACTTCGTTATCCAACTCGTTGAGAGATATATGACACGCTTGACTACCCTGAAGCCGTCGGAAGCTACCGGCGAAACCGCAGCTGTGTTCGGTCAGATCAAGGCCGCACTTGGGAAGGTCCCGAACGCCTACGCGACCATCGGCACGCACAGCCCGGCCGGTCTTTCGGCCATGTTGAACGTCGATGCGGCGATCGCGGCAAGTTCTCTGGATCAGGCCGACATTGAAACGGTGCGCCTTGCGGTAAGCGCGCTGTCCGGTTGCGACTATTGCCTGGCCGCTCATACGATGCTCGGCAGGATGTCGGGTCTCACGCCGGAGGTGATGAAGAATATCCGCGCCGGTCGCGCGTCGGGGGAGGCCCGGCGTGATGCGCTGCTCTCGTTCGTGCGATCGATCGCGACGACGCGCGATACCGTGCCCCAGGGCGTGCTGGAGGCGGTGCTGGACGCGGGGTATACCGAGCGGCAGGTCATCGAGATCATCCTGGTCATGACATCGATCACCTTCACCAACCTGGTGAACCGCGTGAACGACACTACGCTGGACTTTCCGGCAGTCGACTGAACGTGTCGGGCGTCGGCTCGACTGACGGCCAATGCCCGGTGTCGTTCCGGAACGCCACACAGCGCCCGTCGGGCGCCGTGTGCATTGACGCTCGCGAAGCAGTTGGAAGACTGAATGAGCGACGGGGCGCCATGCGGACGAACCGATCCGTCCGATCGTGTCGTCGTACTGGCGTGTCAAACGAAAGCAGATGCTCGAAAGATCCCTTTACGATGGAGAATGAAAATGTCAAAGCAGTTTGTCGTTGCCACGATTACCGCGGATCCGCAACACGCGAAGGCGGTGGAAGCGGCGTTGTTGGCGGCCGTACCGGCCGTCCGGACCGAGGATGGGTGCGAGCAGTATGAGCTGCATCGCGACCGCGAGGCGGCTCATCGCTTTACGATGATCGAGCGATGGCGGGACGAACGTGCGCTGAAGGTCCACGGCGAAGCACCGGCGTTCCAGAACCTGGCGCGCGAACTCGCGGGCAAGGCGACGCTCGATGTCGTGCTGCTCGAGAAACTGATCTAGGCGAACCGAAATCATTCTGGAACAAGCCGGCGGCCGGATCGATTTCCGGCCGCCGTTATTTTTCGTTCGTTCGATCGAGGCCGGACGTCGCGTGCGCGACGTCGATCATCGAACGAGCAGCGCGAGTACGGGCGCGACGAGTGCGGTCAGGACGCCGTTCATTCCGATGGCCTGCTCGCGTATCCGCGGGCCGGTGCCTTGTCTCGATCGCGTCATGATTGAAGCGATTCCCGACACCCGGCCGCGCAGGCCTTCGCGTTGACCGACGCACGGGATACGAGCAGGCTGCCGGTCGCCAGCGCGAGAAACGCCAGTGAACTGCCGATCGACCCTGTCAAACCGAACGCGGGATACACCCACCCCGCGACGGCGGAGCCGACGCCGATGCCGCAAAACACGAAGGATGCGGTCAAGGCCAACGCAATGCCTCGCCATTGCGGTACGAGTTCGACGATGCGCCGTTGCTGTGAAGGCCACAGCAGGTCGGTCGCGAACGCCCACGCCGTCAGTGCGACAAAAAGCAGGTGCAGGCTCGGGGGCGTGAACCAGAGAAACACCAGGTCCGCTGCAAGCAGGGCGAGGCCGGCGAGCAGCATCGTTTCCGCGCTATGGCGCCGCGCGGCGCGCGTCACGAACAGGTTGCCCGCGACGCCGGCTACGCCGAGCACCACGAGCGAAGTCGACACCATGTCGGCGCCTGCGTGGAATACGTCGCGAATGATGGGTGCGATAAAAGCGTACGTCGAATAGACGCCGGCCGCGATGAAGAACACGACCAGAAATGCACTGAGCGTAGCGGTGCGCGTCAGAAGAGAGACCATCGTCGCGAATTCGATGTTCTCGCCCCGGCTCGTGTCGGGTACGGCCCCCACGATGAGCGCGGCGGTCACGGCGCCGGCGAGCCCGACGGCGACGAAGAGCGAGCGTGCGCCCCATGCGTGCGCGATCCATGCGGACAGCGGCATGCCGACCAGGCCGGCGACGCTCAAGCCGAGCAGCACGGTGGCAATCGCGCTGCCCTGCTGGTCGCGCTCGACGAGGCTCGAACCCAAGGCGCCGAGCACGGGGCCGATGAAACCCGCGCCGAGCCCCATCAGCACGCGCGACAGCAGCAGCACGGGATAATTCGGCGCGGCCGCCAGCAGGAGGGCAGCCGTACTGAACAGCGCCAAGCCGAGCAGGACCTGGCGACGGCGTCGCAGATGTCCAAAACCGACTTGCAGCAGCGGAGCGGCGAAAGCGAACGTCACACCGAACACGGTAACGAGGTAAACGCTTTGCGAATCGGCGAGCCCCCATTGACGCGATATCGAGTCGAGGCTGCCGACGACGGAGAGCGCGCCCGTCGCCTGTACGAAGTACGCGAGGCTGAGGGTGTGGAGTGCGCGCGCCGTCCGCGCGGAAAAGGGCGTAGTCATGAGAGAGTCCTTTCGAGGCTTGAGAAGCACGCGGCGCGGCAGACGAGACGGGCGCGCACCGATCAACCGACTACCTGCCGAGCGCGTGCAGAACCAGCGTGGCCGCGGCGTGGAATGCGCCCGCGGCGACAATCAACAGTCCGAACGTTCGACGCAGAAGGCCGGGCATCTGGGTTCAACCCTGCTTCAATGGCGTGTAATTCGACGCCTTCGTGACATCGGCCCGCGGGTTCGAGATGGCGTTTTCCATCAGGCCGACCACCTTCCCGCCGCTCACCAGCGCGGGCACGTCGTGGCTTGGCAGCAGGAAGCGGCTCGTTGCAAGCGCGCGCTTGATCGCGCGCTTCTCGTCCAGCGTCGACATCGCGCGGTTCGCGGTAATGGTGGGTTCGTGCGCGGCCTGGTCGAGGATCGGGTCGATCAACTGATCCTTCAGGTTGTAGGCGATGTCGCCGCAGATGTTGGCAATGCCTTCGTCGGTTTCGACGAGCACCGACAGCGAACCCGGCGTATGGCCACCGGAGAGACGGACCGCGACGCCCGGAATGACCTCTTCCTCGAACGTGCCGTCCACGTCGAACAGCCGGATTGCGCCGCGCGTATGCAGGCGGTCGATCAGATGCTTCGTATCGGCCGCGGTGTACATCAGCGGGCCCATGATCCCGGATGCCGCGAATTCCAGCTCGCGACGCGAGATACCGACGGTTGTCGTCATGGGAAATCGGTCGGTCATCCCGACGTGATCGATATGTGCGTGCGTATGGACGATGTGACGGATGTCGCTCATCTTCAGGCCGTGTTGAGCGAGGTGATACTCGATCGTCATCTCTGGCGTGACTTCGTAGGGCAGACCGAATTCAGCGTACTGCTCGACGCTGCGCGAACCCGTATCGACGAGCACGGGATGCGCGCCACCCGTGATCAGAAACCCGAGCACCGGTATCGTCACCTGCTTGCCGGGTTCGCGAAACAGGACGAGGCCGCTCGAATCGAGCGACATGTTGCCGAAGTTGATCGGGTGAATCTTCAAGCTCATGGCTGCTCTCCGCTGTAGATCGGTACTTTATTGAACCGATCGGTTCAGTATGATCACGCGAGCGAGGCGGGGCCAATTAAAAAAACCAATCGGTTCAAAACGATTGGTCTATCGCGAAGGGGGCCGACCGCGGACGAGCGTCAAAGGAGGCGTAGCGCTTGCATGAATGCGCCGACGGCGTCGCCTTCGGCCTCGGCGGGCAAATTGCGCTCGATGCAATAGCCGGCAAAGAACACCGTCACGATCGTGGCGATGGTCGCGGCAGGCAGGTGATGAGGCTCGGCCTCGATATTTTCGATGATCTGCGGGATCAGCCGATGGTGATACGCGCCGACGACTTCGCGCACGCGGTCGGACAACGACGGGAATTCACGCAGCGAGTTGACGGAGAAACAACCTACGCAGCCGTCGTCTTGCGGATCGCCCAGCCGCAGGAAGCGCTCGATGTTGCTGTAACTTTTCGGCTCCGCGGTAAGGATCTGCAGCGCCCCGCGATGTTCGTAGTAGTAGAGGAGGGTATGCAGGAACAAGTCTTCCTTGTCCCCGAACTCCGCATAGAGCCCCGACTTGTTGACGCCCGACGCCCGTTCCAGCTGCTGGAGCGACGTTCCGGCGAAGCCGTACTTCCAAAAGAGCGGGAGCACCTTTTGCAACACGCCTTCGCGACTGAATTTTTTGGGTCTGCCCATGCCCGTCCCACCATGAGAGGATTTGCAAACATTTTAAACCGAACGGTTTTTTTGGGCGGCCGGGCGAATCGATACGGCGACCGGCGGGGTGCGGGGCTGTATCCGGTGTCGCGGCCGTTCGATCGACTACCCCATGTGCATCGTCGCGCCGACATACCCGCGTTAGCCGGCTATCCCGAAAGGCATGAGCGGCGCGGCTTGATTTACGGACGGGTTAAACGGCATCGATTATAAAAACACCAGGGAAAATTATTTAAACAATCGAAACGGTGTGATTTTATTTTCACTCGGGCAAACAAAATTTCCGCGTTGGCAAAGGTCATTAATCCCGCTCTGTCATTCAATGTCACCATACCGGTCAGATGTATGTCTGGCGGCGGTTTGCGAGACGATGAATAATTTCGACCCCTTATTGGCAACCCGGAAATTTATCGGAAACGTAAAGGATTGCAATATGAAGTCGTTATCCGTGTATTCCGGTTGCGGGGCATGATTTTATTTGGCAGGATTTCATCGGGCGCCTGATTTTAAAACAACAAAGCGATCGACAGTTCAATTTGCTGAAATAACGTGCGATGCCGGGGCGACCCCTTGCAAGACAGCTGATCAGAAAAAAACAGGTAACGAGGCGGCGAACGTGCGACCGTTCGCGATCATTGAATCAATCGCTTGTCCGGCAACGTCGATGCGGCACTCGAACGATCCGGGCGAATCCGACACGGGGCGGCCATGGCGATACTCAAGAACGACGCTTCCGGAGAAGCATGCCTGCTCCGCGCGTATCACGTGTTCGGCCGCGACGACGCGCGCTGCGACACGGTCATCCGGGACGGCTCGGTGTCCCGCGTCCATGCCCATGTCCGCTGGGTCGGCGGGCTCTGGGAACTCCACGATCACAGCAGCAACGGCACGTCGGTATCGGGCGTATCGTTGCGCGACGGCGAGCATGCGGTGCTGCGGCAAGGCGACGTGATCCGCTTCGGCCGGGCCGGCATCGCGCCCTGGCGCGTCGAATCGCTCGACGATCCGGCCGATACGCTGTGGCCGATCCGTGGCGCCGTGGAACCAATCGTGCTCGCGCCGCGCCAGATCCTGCCGGCCCCTGCCGCGCAGCCGGTCACGATCGTCCGATCGCCGGCCGGCGAATGGCTGTGCGACGACACGCTGCCGCCGCGCGCGCTCCATGACGGCGACGAAGTGTCGACCGGCGACTTCGCATGGCGCCTCGCCCTCGCGCGCCAAGGCTCGACGGTGACGCTCGCCGCCCACGCCGATCCGGCCGCGCCGGCGCAACTGCTCGAATTCTTCGTCAGCCGGAACGAGGAGCACGTGCGCATGCTGCTGCATGTCCGCGGCGGCGTGGTCGACCTCGGCGAGCGCGCCCATCACTACAGCCTCGTCACGCTCGCCCGCGCGCGCTCGGCCGACAGGCAGGCCGGCCACGACGCCGCCACGCAGGGATGGATCGAGCTCGACCGGCTCGCGCGCATGCTCGGCATCGACACATCCCACGTCAACGTGCAGATTCATCGCGCCCGGAGCCAGTTCGCGGCGCTGCCCGGGCTGGGCGCCAGCCAGCTCGTCGAGCGTCGGCGCGGCAGCGTCCGCTTCGGCGATGTTCCGTTCCGGATCGTGCGCGGCGAGCATCTCGAATGCGAGTGGGTGCCGACCGGCGGACCGCGTCCCGGCGCGCCGCGCTCGGTGCCGGGCCCGGTCGTCCATTGTCCGTGAACGCCGGAGGCCCGGCCGTGCTGCCGATCGTGTCCCGCGCGCCCGCCGGGCCGGATGCATCTGAACCGCCGAGGCATGCGGCGCCTTTCGCGACGCTCGCCGGCAGATGGCATTACCGGCTCGGCGCGCTGCTCGGCGAAGGCGGCAACGGCGTGGTGTTTCGGGCGACCTGCGACGAGACGGGGCTCGCGGTCGCGATCAAGCTGATGCGCGACGACGCCGCGCTGATCGCGCCGGAGCGCATGCGCCGGCGTGCGCGCTTCCGGCGCGAGACGAGCCTGTGCGAGGCGCTGCGGCACCCGAACATCGTGGCGCTGCTGGACCAGGGGCAGGCGCCCGACGGGCGGCTGTTCGCGGTATTCGAACTGGTCGAGGGCCGGACGCTGCGCGACCGGCTCGCCGCGGACGGGCCGCTGTCGGCCATCGACACCGGGCGGCTGATGACGGAAGTGCTCGACGCGCTCGCGGCCGCCCATCGGCGCGGCATCGTGCATCGCGATCTGAAGCCGCAGAACGTCGTGATCGCGATGGCCGACGACGGGCCGCACGCGAAGCTGCTCGATTTCGGCATCGGCGCGTTGCTGCCCGGTACCGAAGACATCACGCGTCGGACCGCGACGCTCGCGACCGAGGTGCTCGGCTCGCCGCCCTACTGTGCGCCCGAGCAATTGCGCAACGAGCCGCCGACGCCCGCCAGCGACCTGTATGCGTGGGGCCTGATCGTGCTCGAATGCCTGACCGGCGAGGTCGTCATGCAGGGCGCGAGCGTGGCCGAGATCCTCCATCAGCAGCTGAGCCCCGTGGATGTCGCGCTTCCACCGCCGATCGCGGCGCTGCCGCTCGGCGCGGTTCTGCGGCATGCGCTGAACAAGAATCCTCGGCAGCGCGCCGCGTCGGCCGACGCGCTCGCGGCGCAGTTTCGTGCGCTCAACTTCGCCGCGCTCGTCGGCCGGTTCGACACCGGTTGCACCGGCCGCCGCGCGCGTGCGCGCTCGCTTGGGTCGCGCGGCGAGACGATCGCGGAGGGGGGCGAGTACCGGCAGATCACCACGCTGTGCTGCTGCGTGACGATCGCCGGAGAGGGCCGCCAACGTCGTGCCGGAACCGAGCAGGGGATGGCGCTCGACGGCTACGAGGCGCAGTGGCTGACGAAGTGCGCCGATATCGCGATCGGTTACGGCGCGCACGCGGGTGGACGGCTCGGCGACACGCTGCTGTTCCATTTCGGCCTGCAAGGGGACATCGACTGGCCCGCGCGTCGCGCGGCGCGGGCGGCGCTCGACATCGTGCGCGTCGCCGAGCGTGCGCGGCTGCCGGTGCCGTCGGCCGCCGGCGGCAGTGCCGGCGGCGCGGAAGAAGGCTGGCGAGTCGAAGTGGCCGCCGCGATTCACGTCGGGCAGATGCTCGCGCATGCGTCGCACATGTCGGGCGCGTCGACGCCGGCCGCGGCGTCGCGGCTGCTGCGGCTGGCCAGGCCCGGACAGATCCTGATCAGCGACGATGCGCGGCTCGTGCTCGAACGGCATGCCGATTCGCGTCCGACCGCGTTGCGGCTGCCGCGCGCGGGCCTCGTGTCGCAGCCGGTTCATGAATTGCTCGGCGAGCGGCACGCCGATACGCCGTTCGATTCGCTCGACGCGGGCAGGCGGACGCCCATGGTCGGCCGCGCGCGCGAATTCGACGTGCTGTTGCGCGCGTGGCAGGACACGCACGAGCGGCATCGTCGCGCGATGCGTGGCGAGCAGCCGCGCGGCGTGCCGCGGCTCGTCGTCGGCGATGTGGGCTTCGGCAAGTCGCGGCTCGTGCACGAACTGTGCGAGGCCGTGCGGACGCGCGGCCATGCCTTTGCGCATTGCGGGTGCCTGCCCGAACGCGAGAATCATGCGTTGTTTCCGGTCCTGCGATTCATCGCCTCGCACTGGCACGTCGACGCCGATCGCGCGCCCGGCGCCGCGCTCGCGGCGATCGACGCGATGATCGCACCGCTCGATTGCGACCATGCGGCGGCGCGTGTCGCGCTCGCGGCCTGGCTCGGGCTGCCCTGCGATGCAAACGGGCTCCTGTGGTCGAGCGCGCGCGAACAGCACGCGCTGTTCGACGTCCTCGAGCAACTGATCGTGTCGCTCGGCAACGGCGCGCCGGTGCTGCTCGTGATCGAGGACGTTCAGTGGCTCGATCGCTCGACCGAGGATTTTCTCGCGTATCTGCAGCACTCGCCGCGCGCGGCGGCACTGTGCATCGTGCTCACGTCGCGCCCCGACAAGCTCGCGCGCTGGCGCGGCGCGACCGACCGCCTGGTGCTGCGCCGCCTGCCGCGCGACGACGCGCAGCGCCTGATGTCGGCGCATCTGGGCCCGGGCGCGTTCGATCCGGCGTGGCTCGACCGGCTCGCCGATCGCACCGCGGGCATCCCGCTGTTCATCGAGGCCGTCGCCCGCGAACTGACGGTGAGCGGCGCGGACGGTCCGATTGCCGAGCCAGCGGCAACGGACCCGTACCCGCTGCCGCTCAGTCTCGGCGGCATGCTCGGCCTGGCCTTCGACCGGATCGACGACGCGCGCGACACCGCGCAGCTGGCCGCGAGCATCGGGCTCGAAGTGGATGCGCAATTGCTCGCCGACGCGTCGCCGCACGATCGCGCCACGCTCGACGCACATCTGCGGCTGCTGCTCGAAGAGCGGATCGTGTACGCGCAGCATCGGCGCGACCGCGTGTTCTATGCGTTCCGCCATGCGCTGATTCGCGACGCCGCGTACGAATCGATGCCGCCTGCCGTACGGCGCGGCAATCATGCGCGCGTCGGCCGTGCGCTGCTCGCGCAGGCCGATCGCGTTGCCGGTGCGCATGCGTTCGGCGTCGCCGCGCACTTCGCGCGCGCAGGCGCGTACGCGGACGCGATCGCGCACGGCATCGATGCGGCGCATCGCGCGCTCGAGCGTTCGCGATACGACGACGCGATCCGCTACGGGCAGGCCGTGTCCGACTGGCTCGCTACTGCCGATCACGCGCGGCGCGAACACGACAGTGCGCGCATCCGCGCCACGTTGACGCACGCGACGATGGCGCGATTCGGCTGGGCCGACCCGCGGGTACGCGAGCATGCGGAGCAGTTGCTGCGGCAGACGCAGACGCTCGACGATCCCGAACTCGAGATCAGCGCGCTGTGGACGCTGTCGACGTACTACCACGTCGCCGGCGACCGTCCGACCGTGCGCCGGATCGGCAAGCGGCTCGACACGCTGGCGACCGAGCGCGGCGATGCGGCCGCGCAGGTCGCGGCGGACGCGATGCGCGGTATGAGCCTGTGGATCGACGGCGACTATGCGCGCGCCCGTGCCGCGTTCGACGCGGTGCTGGCTGGCTACGACGTGCGACGCGACGCGGGGCACCGGCGCGTCCTGGCGCTCGATACGCGCGCGTGGGCGATGGCATCGCTCGCCAGCGTGCGCTGGTGCATGGACGACGATCCGCAGCCGTCGTTCGCGATGGCGCGCGAAGCCGTCTATTGCGCGACCTGTCTCGATCACCTGCCGACGCTCGGCGTCACGATGCTATACCTCGCGCGCACGCATCAGCTCGCCGGAGACCGCGACGCGGCGCGAGCGGTGTCGGAAGCGATTCTCCGCCTCGCGGGCAAGCACCGGCTGCGGGCAGTCGGGCATTACGCCGCGATCATTCATGCGTGGGCGCAACGCGATCGCGCGGGCGTCGTCGCGCACCTCGATGCGCAGCGGCAGTCGGGCGGCCTGCTCGGCATGACCTACTACGCGTCGTTGCTTGCCGAGCTGGATGCCGAACGCGGCGACTACGGCACGGCGCTCGCGCAGGTCGGGCAGTGTCTCGCCTGGTGCGAATCGAGCGGAGAACGGTATTACGAAGCCCAGCTGTTGCTCAAGCAGGCCGAGTTCTTGCGCCGGGCCGATCGGCGCTGCGGCGGCGTGGCCGCGCTCGATGCGTGCCGGCGCGCAGCCGAAATTGCAACGACGGCGGGCATGGGCCGGATCGCGAGGCTCGCCGAGGCGACGTTGCAGTCGTTGCCGTAAGCCGTTCAAACCGACATTCATCATCGACGGTTTTTATGTGCGGTTTGAACGCGGCGCGAAGCAGCCCGGTCGCGCCGCGAGGCCATCGGACGCCCGCGATCGTATCCATCCACTTTGCGCGGATCGCAGGCGGGCCGCGGAACCGCCTGCCCGTGCGATTCCTTCGGCCTGCCGCCGCCGACGACTTCACGGCGCGCTGGCTTCGTCGATCTGGCGGATGTCGTCCTGATCGAGCTTGACGCGGATCGCTTCGCCGAGCAGTTCGAGCTGCTCGAGCGACGTCGCGCTCGCGATCGGCGCGGTGATCGTCGGCCGCGCGATCTGCCATGCGAGCGCGATCGCGGCCGGCTGCGTGCCGTGCTTCGCCGACACGGCGTCGAGCGCCGCGAGGATGCGCAGGCCGCGTTCGTTCAGATAGCCGGCGACGCGATCGCCGCGCACGCTCTTCTTCAGGTCGGCCGCGCTGCGATACTTGCCCGACAGGAACCCGCTCGCCAGTGCGTAGTAGTTGACGACGCCGAGCTTCAGGTCGCGCACGACCGGTTCGAGATCGCGTTCGTAGTCGGCGCGGTTGAGCAGGTTGTATTCCGGCTGGATGACCTGATACGCGGGCAGCCCGTCGCGCGCGCTGATGGCGGCGGCTTCGCGCAGCCGTGCGCCGCTGTAGTTCGACGCGCCGATGATGCGCACCTTGCCCGCTTCGATCAGCGTCTGATACGCGCCGAGCGTTTCTTCGAGCGGGGCCGTGTCGGCGAGATCGCGGTGCGAGAAATACAGGTCGATGTAGTCGGTCTGCAGGCGGCGCAGCGAATCGTCGGCGGCCTTCAGGATGTTGTCTTTCGACAGCCCGGCACGCGCGCCCAGCATGCCGACCTTGGTCGCGATCACGACCTGCTCGCGCTTGCCGGAGCGCTTCAGCCACTTGCCGATGATCGTTTCCGATTCGCCGCCGTGGTTGCCGGGAACCCACGCCGAATAGACGTCGGCCGTGTCGATGAAGTTGATGCCGGTGTCGGCGAGCGCGTCGAGCAGCGCGAACGATGCGTTTTCATCGACGGTCCAGCCGAAGACGTTGCCGCCGAACGCGAGCGGCGAAACCTGGATGCTGGATGTGCCGAGGGTGCGATGTGCCATGTTCCTCTCCGATAACTGCGGGTAACGGGATTGAACTGCGGGATGGGTCGAGGCGATCGCGGCGGGACGGCAGGGTGCGCGGTGCGGTTCCGCCATGGTCGCGGGACACCGGACATTCTCGCCGATCGCTTCGATTCGTGCAGGCGGCGCGCCGCCGCGATGGTGGACGGTTTGCGGCAGATGGCGGATATCGTGTCCGCTGCGTGAGCGCTCCGTGCGGCTGCGTTCGATCGGGAGCGAATTTTTTTGCGACGGGTGCGCGACGGAAGGGGGCGGACTGCCCCGGTATTACGGCGGAGCGGGGGAAAGACGGGCGGCAGACCGCCGCCCGTGCGCGGGACGGTTCGGTCAGCGCAACTGCACGGCCGCGAGAAACAGCACCATGCCGCCGATCGCGCCATCCAGCACGCGCCACGCGACCGCCTTGCGGAACCACGGCGCCAGCAATCGCGCACCGTAGCCGAGCCCGAGGAACCACACGACGCTGACCGTCATTGCGCCGATCGCGAACGCGAGCCGCGCGCCTTCCGGCTCGCGCGCGCCGGCCGTGCCGATCAGCAGGAACGTGTCCAGATACACGTGCGGGTTGAGCCACGTGAACGCGAGCGTCATCAGCACGATCGCGAGCGCGCCCTGCGGCGGCGGCGCGACCGCGTCGCCCCGCACGTCGAGCGTGTCGTGGCCCGGCTTGAACGCCCGGCGCAGCGCGTTGATGCCGAACCACGCGAGATACGCGAGGCCGACGTACAGCACCGCATGGACGAAGGTCGGATACCGCTCGACGAGCGCCGATGCGCCGCCGACACCCGCGCCGATCAGGATCATGTCGGACACCGCGCACAGCAGCACGATCTTGCCGACGTGCGAGCGCATGATGCCCTGGCGCAGCACGAACGCGTTCTGCGCGCCGATGGTGACGATGAGCGACGCGCACAGTGCGGCGCCGTGGGAAAAAGCGAGCCAGTTCATGATTGGGGGAAAGCCGTGGAAGCAGTAGACGAACGAATCGGGTAGCGCTAGTCTGCGATCAGCACGGAAATAAGAGAAGCTAAATCACCTAATGCGGATTAAGGAAATCTAATGCTCGACTACGCGTTGCTCGATGCCCTCGCGGCCGTGATCCGGCACGGCTCGTTCGAGCGGGCGGCCAAGGAGCTGAACGTCACGCCGTCGGCCGTGTCGCAGCGCGTGAAGCTGCTGGAGGAGCGGGTCGGCAGCGTGCTCGTCAAGCGCGGGCAGCCGTGTGTCGCGACCACGTCGGGCGCGCTGCTGTGCCGGCATACCGAACGCGTGCAGTTGCTGGAAGCCGAACTGGGCGGCCGGATGCCCGCGTTGCCGGGCCAGATCGCCAGCGCGTGGCCGACGTTGCGCGTGGCCGTCAACGACGACAGCGTCGCGACGTGGTTCATCGACGCGGTCGGGCCGTTCTGCACGGCGCGCGAGACGCTGCTCGACCTCGTGATCGACGATCAGGATTACACGGCGTCGCGCATTCGCGACGGCAGCGTGCAGGGGGCGGTGACCGCACAGGCCGAGCCGATCCAGGGGTGCCGGTCGGAGCGGCTCGGGCGGATCCGCTATCGCGCGGTGTGCTCGCCGGCGTTTTACGCACGTTATTTCGACGCGGGGATCACGCGCGATGCGCTGCGCCGCGCGCCGTGCGTGATGTTCAATCCGAAGGACGGGTTGCAGGCGCGTTTCATCCGGCGCGTGACGCGCGCGGATCTCGATCCGCCGCAGCACTGGATACCGCACGTCGCGGGCTACCTGCGCGCGTGCGAAACGGGATTGGGATGGGGGATGTGCCCCGACCGGATGGTCGACCGCCAACTGGCGGCGGGCGAGTTGATCGACATGTCGCGCGGGCGAACCATCGACATCGATCTGTACTGGCAGAGCTGGCGTCTGTCGATCGGCTGGCTCGACGATTTCAGCGCGGCGCTGAAGGCGCGTGCCGCGCTGTTTCTCGATTGAGCGGCGGCGTCAGACGTGCTGCAGGCCGTCGAAGTCGACGATCTGCACGTGGCGGCCCTGCATTTCGATCAGGCCGCGCTTCTGGAATTTCGACAGCGTGCGGCTGACCGTTTCGAGCGTCATGCCGAGATAGCTGCCGATGTCCTCGCGCGTCATCCGCAGGTTGAATTCCGACGGCGAGTAGCCGCGCTTCAGGTAGCGCGACGAGACGTCGAGCAGGAAAGCGGCGACGCGCTCCTCGGCGTTCAGCGAACCGAGCAGCATCGTTTGCGACGTTTCGCGTACGATCTGTTCGCTCATCAGCTTGTGCATGCGCAACTGCATCGAGCCGGCTTCCGAGCACAGCGCCTTGAGCGCGCTGTACGGAATCACGCACACCGAGCTGTCTTCCAGCGCGACCGCGGTGCGCGGGTGCGTATCGTCGCAGATGCCGTCGAGGCCGAGCGCTTCGCCGGCGAGGTGCAGGCCCGTGACCTGTTCGCGGCCGTCGTGGCGCGTCGCGACGGTTTTCAGCGAACCCGAGCGCACCGCGTACAGGTTGTCGAATGCGTCGCCTTCGCGAAACAGCGCTTCGCCGCGCTTGACCGGGCGAGCCGCGCAGATGACCGACTCGAGGCGGCTGAGCGCTTCGGGCGCCAGGCCCTGCGGCATGCAGAGGTGCCGCATCGCGCACGACGAGCAGTGTGCGGCCTGGCGGGGAGCCCAGCTACCGGTATGGGCCGTGGCGGCGGGGCGGGTGGCGACGGGCGTCAGCATGATCGTTTACTCCGGCGTTGAATCGACGAAATCATTGTCCCACCGCAAGTTGCCGCTGTCGGGTGACAAAACGTCGCGACCGGCCGCGCGTGCCGAACGCCGCTCACGCAGCCGGCTCATCCGCGTTGGCGGCGGCCGGGATCAGCAGCACGGGCAGCGTCGCGTGGCGCACGCATTGTTCGGCGATGCTGCCGAGCACGAGGCGGCGGAAGCCGCGGCGGCCGTGCGTGCCGAGCACGAGCAGATCGGCGCCGAACGCTTTCGCGCCGTCGAGGATCAGCGACGATACGTCGTTGAGCGACGTCGCTTCGTTCAGCCGCGTTTCGCCTTTCACGCCGGCGGCCTGCATCCGCTTCGCGAAATCCTGCGCGAGCGCGTTGCCCTGTGCGACGAGCTGATCGCGCAGCACGGACGGATCGTAGCCGGGCACGTTGTAGTAGATCGCGGCGTTCTCGACGACGTAGAACGGCTGCAGCTCCGCGCCGTGCGCTTTCGCGAGCGCCAGCGCGGCGTCGAACGCGTGGCGGGACGTGTCGCTGCCGTCGACGGCAACCAGAATACGCTTGTACATAGTGTCTCCGAGTGGCGGGTTGGAACGAAGTCGGCCGGATGGCCGATCGGGCCGGGCAATGCGCGATGCTGCGAGGCAGAGTAAACCAACGGGCACGATCGTGCAGCGAGGTGTCGCGTGCCGCGCTGTCCCTGTTCAGTTCGTGAACGGACATGCGGTGGCCGCCTCATTGGCGAAAACGCATGCGCGCGCATCGGCCCGGCACGGCGATCACGCCGATGCGCCGCACGTATCGCCATTCAATCGCAATCGCGCCGGGGCGCCATGACTTCGGTCAATGCATGTGCGTCGATGCGATGCGCGGCATGCATGAATTGCGAAGGCCGATGCCAATGCGCGGCATCGTTCACTTCGGCATCGTGCGAGCGAGTATCGGCGCGCGGTCCGGTCGCACGCGCCAATGCACCGCCGTCGATCGCCGTCAGCGGCCGACGGCGATTCGCAAACGAACGATCGATTCAAACGCCGCGCCGGCTATTTCGGCACGGCCGTCAGCTCGATGACACGCTCCGGCCGGCGGCCGTGGCCGGGCCAGTACGCGCTGCCGTACATCCTGTGCACGGGACCGAACGGCGCGTCGCCCGCGGGCGGCGTGTCGAAGCCTTTCTCGATCACCACGTAGCCGGCGCGCAACGCGAACGCCGGATGGTTGCCGTCGGGGCGGCTGTCGAAACCGGCGAGACCGTCGCCAGCTTCCGGCATCGCATTGACGAGCGACGCATTGCTGCGCGTGACCTGGTCGGGCGAGATCGGCCCGGCCCCGGCGACGCGCGCGGCTTCGCGGTTCTTGCCGTCGGTATCGACCGTGCTGTCGTGGGTGGCGTCGTTGTCGAGTTCGATACTGCGCGGATGCGCACGGCCTGTTTGAGCGGAGGATTCCATTGCGGCTCTCCTGGCGGCGACACGCTCCGGATCGAAGCAAATCCCGTTCCGGGCACGACGGGAAAAGGCGCGCGGGCGATCGCCGCGGTCGCGCGGCGCG
The DNA here is from genome assembly GCF_020419985.1 of Burkholderia sp. AU32262. Taxonomy (NCBI): domain Bacteria; kingdom Pseudomonadati; phylum Pseudomonadota; class Betaproteobacteria; order Burkholderiales; family Burkholderiaceae; genus Burkholderia; species Burkholderia sp. AU32262. Next base: position 113,835 of record NZ_JAIZRS010000010.1, on the reverse strand, counting down.
CACTGATTTGTCATGATTTATTTCAGCTAGAAGACGCGTTTTCTACAGAGTATGATTCTTTTCCTGCGAAGCGGCGACAGGGGATGAAGTCTCGCCGCCTCTGCCCGCGCCGGGGCGCCGCAGCACCCTTAAAGACGGGTAGCGAACAACAAACAAGGGACTAGAGGTGGCGGACTCATGCAAGCGACTACTGCCTTCACGCACCGCGGTTATCTGTTGAATTGCGCGCCCGCACGCGCCAGTGACGGTTCGTTCAAGCCCTACGTCGTGATCTCCCGATCGAGCGACGGGGAACTCGTGGCGAACCGTTTTTTCCCGATCGAGCTCCAGTTCAACGACGAAGGCGACGCGATCGCGCACGCGCGAGACTGGGCCGTGCGCTGGATCGACGCGAGCAGCATCTCGATGTGATGCCGTCGCGCGCGTACGGCGTCGGCCGTCCGGCCGATCCCCCAAGGGCCGCTCCCGGACAAAAAACGCGGTAATCTTGCGGAACCCGTCACTTTATTAGCGGCCGCGCGACTGAGCGCGGCTGCCCGCTTTGGCCTATGTCGACATCAGCCGCCCGTCAGTGGGGCCTCGAAGAAATCGTCGCCGGCTTGCGCGAATCGCGCGAGGAACTCCATCGCACGCGCCATCCGCGTGGCATCCGCGAACTGCCGTCGCGCGATGCAATCTGCAAGATTGTGACCGGCCTGCGCGCGTCGATGTTTCCGACGCACTACGGCGCGCCCGACCTGACCGACGAAAGCGTCGACTACTACGTCGGCCATACGCTCGAAAGCACGCTTCGCATCCTGTCCGAGCAGATCCGCCGCGCGTTGCCGTTCCTGCCCGAGCACGTCGATACGCCGTTCGCCGAGCTCGACGAACGCGCGTTCGAGATCGCGCGCGAATTCGGCCGGCAGTTGCCGGCGATCCGCGCGCTGCTCGTCAGCGACATCCAGGCCGCGTACGCGGGCGATCCGGCCGCGCAGCACATCACCGAGATCCTGCTGTGCTACCCCGGCGTGTTCGCGATGATGCACCATCGGCTCGCGCACGCGCTGCACCAACTCGGTGTGCCGTTGCTCGCGCGGTTCATCAATGAAATCGCGCACTCGGCCACCGGTATCGACATCCATCCGGGTGCGCAGATCGGCCCGAGCTTCTTCATCGACCACGGCACCGGTGTCGTGATCGGCGAAACCGCGATCATCGGCGAGCGCGTGCGCGTGTACCAGGCCGTCACGCTCGGCGCGAAGAGTTTCCCCGCCGATGGCGAAGGCGCGCTGGTGAAGGGCAATGCACGGCATCCGATCGTCGAGGACGACGTGGTGATCTATGCGGGCGCGACGATTCTCGGCCGCGTGACGATCGGGCGCGGCTCGGTGATCGGCGGCAACGTGTGGCTCACGCACAGCGTGCCGCCCGGCACGAGCGTCGCGCAGGGCAAGGTCCGCGAAGGCGGGAGCGCCGAGAAGCCGTAACGCGGCGGGCGGCGCGCCCGGTTCGCCCGGCGCGCGCCGCATGCGTCAGTGCTTGCCGTCCGGCGAGCGGTGCTTGTACAGCACGTCCTGATCCACGCGGATCAGGTTCTGGCCCGCATCGACGACGAAATCCACACCGTTGTACGCATTGCCCGTCAGCAGCAGGATCGCGCTTGCGACGTCGTCGGGGCCCGCGATGCGCGCGAGCGGCGTCGAGGCGCGGCTCGCGTGTTCGAAGTCGGCTTGCGTCTGGTCGTCGCTCGGCAGCATCAGCCCCGGGAACACCGCATTCACGCGCAGCACCGGCGCGGACGACAGCGCGAGCATCTGCGTCAGGTTACCGAGCGCGGCCTTCGCGACCGTGTAGCTGAAATGGTCGCGGTGGAAGTTTTCCTTGATCTTCTGGTCGACCACGTTCACGACGACGCCCTGCGTGCCGGCCGCGCGGGCCCGTTCGTAGAACGCGCGCGTGAGCAGGATCGGCGCGCGGCAATTGACGGCCCATGCCTGGTCGAACGCCGCGAGATCGAAGCTCGGGAAATGGTCCTGCCAGAACACCGACGCGTTGTTGACCAGCACGTCGAGACGCCCGAAGCGCGCGTAGACCTGGTCGATCAGCGCGGTGATCTGCGCGGCATCGGACAGGTCGGCCTGCAGCGCCGCCGAATCGTGCCCGCGTTCGGCAATCGCGCGGGCGGCGGCCCGCGCGGCATCGGCCGAACGGTCGTAGTGCACCGCGGTGCGATAGCCGTGCGCGGCGAAATACTCGGCGAACGCGCGCCCGGCCCGGCGCGCGGCGCCGGTCACGAGCACGACGGGCGCGTGTGCCGTTTGCTTCGTCTGCTCCATCAGGTATTCGTCAGGTTGACCGAGGAAGGATTCGCGACGATCGACAGGAATTCGCGACGCGTCGACGGATCGGTGCGGAACGTGCCCAGCATGCGCGACGTGACCATCTCGACGCCCGGCTTGTGCACGCCGCGCGTCGAGATGCACTGGTGCGCGGCTTCGAGGATCACGCCGACGCCCTTCGGCTGCAGCACGTCGAACAGCGTGTCGGCAATCTGCACGGTCATCTTTTCCTGGATCTGCAGGCGCTTCGCGAATGCGTCGACGAGGCGCGCGAGCTTCGAGATGCCGACGACGCGATGGTTCGGCAGATACGCGACGTGCGCGCGGCCGATGATCGGCACCATGTGATGCTCGCAGTAGCTCTCGAAGCGGATGTCCTTCAGCACGATCATTTCGTCGTAGCCGTCGACCTCGCTGAACGTGCGCGCGAGGATGTCGCGCGGCTCCAGCGCATAGCCGGCGAAGAACTGCTCGTATGCGCGCACGACGCGTGCGGGCGTGTCGAGCAGGCCTTCGCGCGCGGGGTCGTCGCCGGCCCAGCGCAACAGCACGCGCACGGCGTCTTCGGCTTCTTCACGGCTCGGCCGGGAGGCGACCGCCTCGGGCTGCGCGGATTTCTTTCCCTTACCCATCTAGTGGCTCCATCGAAGGCCGCCTGCGGCGGCCGATATCCGGGCATTGTTTCATGCTTTTGCCGGCCGTGCGTGCGGGCCGCCGCGCGTGCTTCTTCACTTCGGCCATTCGTCCTGCTCGTCGTTGAACAGCGCCGCGACGACGCCGCGCAGCCACGCGGTGCGCGGGTCGTTGTGGTACTTGCGGTGCCAGTGCTGCTTCAGGTCGAAGCGCGGCAGTGCGAGCGGCGGCTCGACCGGCACGATGAACGCGTGCTCGGCCGCGTACGCATAGCCGATCGCGTGCGGCACCGTCGCGATCAGGTCGGTGCGGCTCAGGATGAACGGCAGGCTCATGAAGTGCGGCGTCTCGAGCACCGCGCGGCGCTGCATGCGCTGCTTCGCCAGATATTTCTCGAGCACCTCCTGGCTGCGGCCCTCGGCGCGCACCACCGCGTGTCCGCACGCAAGGAACTGCTCGACCGTGAACGGCGGCGTCTGCTCGAACGGATGGCCGCGCCGCATCAGGCAGACGAACCGGTGCGTGAACAGCCGCTGCTGGAAGAAGTTGTTGCCGTCGAGATCGGGGAAGTAGCCGACCGCGAGATCGATCGACCCGGCCTCGAGGCCGCGTCCGACTTCGTCGTGCGCGAGCGAGACCGAACGCAGGTTCGCGTGCGGCGCATGCGTCGCGAACGCCTGCAACAGCTTCGGCAGGAACACGATCTCGCCGACGTCCGACAGCGCGATCGAGAACGTATGCGTGCTCGCGGCCGGGTCGAAATCGTGCGGCGCGACGAGGCCGCGCTCGATCTGCGCGAGCGCGTCGCGGGCGGCCGGCAGCAGCGCGAGCGCGCGCGGCGTCGGCTCCATCCCGCGCGACGTGCGTACGAACAGCGGATCGCCGAAGTACTCGCGCAGCCGGCCGAGCGCGGTGCTCACGCGCGGCTGGCTCACGCCGAGCAGGTCGCCCGCGCGGCTCACGTTGCGCGCGTCGTCGAGGGCGACGAGGTAGGGAATCAGGTTCAGATCGAGCGCTTCCATCGCCGGGCCGGTATCTCCAGAACGTATACAACATATCTCCTGAATCGCGTTGCCGCATAGTCGGGAAAGCGCTGAAATGTGTTTCATTACTCGAACCAATGTTCTGGAGACGAACAATGCGCACCCAAGTCGCGATCATCGGCGCCGGTCCGTCCGGCCTTCTGCTGTCCCATCTGCTGCGCCTGCAAGGCGTCGATTCGATCCTCGTCGAAGCGCGTTCGCGCGAATACTGCGAGAACCGCATTCGCGCCGGCGTGCTGGAGCAGGGCACGGTCGACACGCTGAACGAAGCCGGCCTCGGCGACCGGATGCGCCGCGAAGGGCTCGAACATCACGGCATCGAGCTCTTGTTCGACGGCCAGCGGCACCGCATCGACCTGTCCGAACTGACCGGCGGGCGCGCGATCACCGTCTACAGCCAGCACGAAGTCGTGCGCGACCTGATCGCGGCCGGCGTCGAGCACGGCCATCAGATGCACTTCGAAGTCAGCGACGTCGCGCTGCACGATGTCGAAAGCGAGCACCCGTTCGTCACGTTCAAGCATGCGGACGGCCGCGCGGACCGCATCGACTGCGATTACATCGCCGGTTGCGACGGCTTCCACGGCATCGCGCGCCAGACGATTCCGGCCGAGCGGCTGAACACGTTCGAGCGCGTCTATCCGTTCGCGTGGCTCGGCATCCTCGCCGACGCGGCGCCGTCGCTCGACGAGCTCGTCTACGCACATCACGACAACGGCTTCGCGCTGTTCTCGATGCGCTCGCCGACGGTCACGCGCCTGTACCTGCAGTGCAAGCCCGACGAGGATCTCGCTCAATGGTCCGACGCGCGGATCTGGGACGAGCTGCACACGCGCTTCTCGAACGACACCGGCTGGACGCCGACCGAGGGCAGGATCACGCAGAAGAGCGTGACGCCGATGCGCAGCTTCGTGTCGGAGACGATGCAGCACGGGCGTCTGTTCCTCGCCGGCGACGCCGCGCACATCGTGCCGCCGACCGGCGCGAAGGGGATGAATCTCGCGGTGGCCGACGTCCGCGCGCTGTCCCGCGCGCTGGGCGCGCGCTACCGGACCGGTGACGCGACGCCGCTCGAGCGCTATTCGGCGACCTGTCTCGAACGCGTGTGGCGCGCCGAGCACTTCTCGTACTTCATGACGAACATGTTGCATGCGTCGCCGGACGATTCGCCGTTCGTCAATCGCCTGAAGTTTGCCGAGCTGAAATACGTGACGCGCTCGCGAGCCGCCGCGCAGTCGCTCGCCGAAAACTACGTCGGCCTGCCGTTCGAAGACGCGACGGCCCCCGAGGGAACCCGCCTTGACAATGCGCTGTGCGCGCCCCTATGATCGGCCCATCGTTCGCTAATCGAATCTGGGTTCGATTAGCGAACAAATGCCGAGGGTCGACGAAGGCCTCCGGCGCGGCACGCGGCACGCGCGTGTCCCCTCGACAGGCCGCGCACGAGCCGCGGGTTCGCATCAGGAAGAGACATGGTCAACAAGATTTTCGAATCGCTTCAGTCGGCGGTCGCCGACGTCCACGATGGCGCGACAATCATGATCGGCGGTTTCGGCACGGCCGGCATGCCGTCGGAGCTGATCGACGCGCTGATCGAACAGGGCGCGCGCGACCTGACGATCGTCAACAACAACGCGGGCAATGGCGAGACGGGCCTCGCGGCGCTGCTGAAGGCGAAAAAGGTGCGCAAGATCATCTGTTCATTCCCGCGCCAGAGCGACTCGCAGGTGTTCGACGCGCTGTACCGCGCGGGCGAGATCGAGCTGGAACTCGTGCCGCAAGGCAACCTCGCCGAGCGCATCCGCGCGGCGGGCGCCGGCATCGGCGGTTTCTTCACGCCGACGGGCTACGGCACCAAGCTCGCGGAAGGCAAGGAAACGCGCGTGATCGACGGCAAGCCGTATGTATTCGAGACGCCGATTCACGCCGATTTCGCGCTGGTGAAAGCGTACAAGGGCGACCGCTGGGGCAATCTCGTCTATCGCAAGACCGCGCGCAATTTCGGGCCGATCATGGCCAGCGCCGCGAAGGTCGCGATCGTCCAGGTGTCGGAAGTCGTGCCGCTCGGCGCGCTGAACCCGGAACACATCGTGACGCCGGGCATTTTCGTCCAGCGCGTCGTCGAGGTGCCGCAGGCCGCGCACGCGGCCGAGCTGGCCGCCGAACACGCTGCATCGCAAGCCGCCTGACCCGCCTGGAACTTTGTATGGGACCGGAGTAAGCGCTGAAGCGCCAACTCCGGTCGACAGGAAACCGACATGAAACGACTGACCCGCGATGAAATGGCCAAGCGCGTCGCCCAGGACATCCCCGAAGGCGCGTACGTGAACCTCGGCATCGGCGTGCCGACGCTGGTGGCGAACCACCTCGACCCGAGCAAGGAGATCTTCCTGCACAGCGAGAACGGCTTGCTCGGCATGGGCCCGGCGCCCGCGCCCGGCGAGGAAGACGACGAACTGATCAACGCCGGCAAGCAGCACGTGACGCTGCTCACTGGCGGCGCGTATTTCCACCACTCGGATTCGTTCGCGATGATGCGCGGCGGCCATCTCGACTACTGCGTGCTCGGCGCGTTCCAGGTGTCGGCGAGCGGCGACCTCGCGAACTGGCATACGGGCGCGCCCGACGCGATTCCGGCCGTCGGCGGCGCGATGGACCTCGCGATCGGCGCGAAGCAGGTGTTCGTGATGATGGAGCGCCTGACGAAGCAGGGCGAGAGCAAGATCGTCGCGCAGTGCTCGTATCCCGTCACCGGCGTGCAATGCGTGAGCCGCATCTATACGGATCTGGCCGTGCTCGACGTGACGGCCGACGGCCTCGCGGTGAGCGAGATCTTCACCGACCTGTCGTTCGACGAGCTGCAGAAGCTGACCGGCGTGCCGCTGATCGACGCGACGCAGAAGGCCGCCGCCTGAACGGCAAGCGTGCCGGTGCGCGCATTCGAGCGCACGCCGGCGCGCTTGGGTAGACAATAGGCGCACGCCGTTTCCCCATCTTGATGCCATGCTCGAAGACAGCGCCCGCCTGACCTCCCTGATCTGCGGCACCGAGCCGCTCAACCGGATCTGGTCGCCCCGCGCGACGATCCAGCGGATGCTCGACGTCGAGGCCGCGCTCGCGCGTGCGCTCGCGGCGCAGCAGGTGATTCCCGCCACCGCGGTCGCGCCGATCGAACGCGCGTGCGACGCCGGCCGGCTCGACGCCGATGCGCTCGCGCACGGCGCGGCGCTCGGCGGCAATCTCGCGATTCCGCTCGTCAAGCAGCTCACCGCGCAAGTGAAGGCCGACGACCCCGAGGCCGCGAAGTTCGTGCACTGGGGCGCGACCAGCCAGGACATCATCGATACCGCGACCGTGCTGCAGTTGCGCGACACGCTGGACGTGCTCGAGCCGATGCTCGACGAAGCCTGTGCGTCGCTCGCGGCGCTCGCGCGCACGCATCGCGCGACGCCGATGATCGGCCGCACGTGGCTGCAGCAGGCGCTGCCGATCACGCTCGGCCTCAAATTCGCGCAGTGGCTCGACGCGCTGCTGCGCCATCGCACGCGTTTCGCCGAGTTGCGCGAGCGTTTGCTCGTGCTGCAGTTCGGCGGCGCGGCCGGCACGCTCGCGAGCCTGCGCGAGCATGCGGCCGGCGTGAGCGCCGCGCTCGCGTCCGACCTGAATCTCGCGCTGCCGGCCGTGCCGTGGCATACGCAGCGCGACCGCATCGCGGAAGCCGCGGCGTGCTTCGGCATGCTGACCGGCACGCTCGGCAAGATCGCGCGCGACGTGTCGCTGCAGATGCAGACCGAAGTGGGCGAGCTCGGCGAACCGGCGGCCGCGGGCAAGGGCGGCTCGTCGACGATGCCGCACAAGCGCAACCCGGTCGGCTGCGCGGCCGTGCTGACGGCTGCCGTGCGTGCGCCGAACCTCGTTGCGACCGTGTTCGCGGGGATGGTGCAGGAGCACGAGCGCGCGCTCGGCGGCTGGCAGGCCGAATGGGACGCGTTGCCCGATCTCGCCCGCCTGACGGGCGGCGCGCTCGCGCAGGTCGCGCAGATCGTCGCGGGCCTCGACGTCAACACCGAACGCCTCGCCGCGAACCTCGACCTCACGCACGGGCTGATTCTCGGCGAAGCGGTGATGCTCGCGCTCGGCGACAAGATCGGCCGGCTCGATGCGCACCACGTCGTCGAACATGCGTCGAAGGAAGCCGTGCGCACCGGCGCGACGCTGTTCGACGTGCTCGCGGGCGACGCAACCGTATCGGCCCACCTGTCGCGCGACGCGCTCGCGCGGCTGCTCGATCCCGCACATTACGTCGGCGAGGCGCAGGCCTACGTCGATGCCGTGCTCGCGCTGCACGCGGGCGCGAAACAACCAGGAGAACATTGATGCCTTTCGCCACTGTCAACGGCGTGAAACTGCATTACCGGATCGACCGTGCCGCGCGCGACGACGCGCCGTGGCTCGTCTTCTCGAATTCGCTCGGCGCCGATCTGCAGATGTGGGCGCCGCAGATCCGCCCGCTCACGCAGCACTTCAACATCCTGCGCTACGACACGCGCGGCCACGGCCATTCCGACGCGCCGGCCGGCTCGTACACGATCGACCAACTGGCGGGCGACGTGATCGGCCTGCTCGACCATGTCGGCATCGAACGCGCGCATTTCTGCGGGATCTCGATGGGCGGGCTGACGGGCGCCGCGCTCGCCGCGCGCTACCCGTCGCGCATCGTGCGCGCGGTGCTGTCGAATACCTCGGCCAAGATCGGCTCGCCGGAAGTGTGGGTGCCGCGTGCGCAGAAGGCGCGCGCCGAAGGGATGGCCGCGCTCGCCGGCGCCGTGCTGCCGCGCTGGTTCACCGACGCATTCGTCGAGCGCGAGCCGCGCCTGTTCGACGCGATCCGCGACACCTTCGTGCATACCGACAAGGACGGCTATGCGGCGAACTGCGACGCGCTGAACGCGGCCGACCTGCGCGAGGAAGTGAAGGGCATCGCGCTGCCGGTGCTCGTCGTGACCGGCGACAAGGACATGTCGACGCCGCCCGACCAGGGCCGCGCGCTGGCTGCCGCGATTCCCGGCGCGCGGCACGTCGAATTCGACGCCGCGCACATTTCGAACATCGAGTGCACGGACGGTTTCAACCGTGCGCTCGTCGAATTCCTGACTGCGTGAGGCTCTGCGATGGACGACCAGCAACGTTATGAAGCAGGGATGAAGGTGCGCCGCGCGGTGCTCGGCGATGCGCACGTCGACCGCTCGCTCGAGAACCGCACGGAGGTGACGGAGGAATTCCAGAACCTGATCACGCGCTACGCCTGGGGCGAGATCTGGACCCGCGACGGGCTGCCGCGCCATACGCGCAGCCTGCTGACCATCGCGATGATGGTCGCGCTGAACCGCGGCGAGGAACTGGCGCTGCACCTGCGCGCCGCGCGCAACAACGGCGTGACGCGCGACGAGATCAAGGAAGTGCTGCTGCAGACCGCGATCTATTGTGGCGTGCCGGCCGCGAATTCCGCGTTCCATCTCGCGGACAAGATCTTTAAAGAACAGGATGGGGCCGCCTAGGCGGGGCCGCGCAAGACGGCCGGCCGAGTGCCGGCGGCGATCCGATCGCATGGCCGCTGATGCTGGCGAGCCGTGACGCTCAACGAGCGCACCGGCAGCGAATCGGCGCGTGAACGAAGGAAAGGCGCGGCCACGAGGCCGCGCTTGTTGCATATATATCAATGTTGGATGCGACCGGTTCGAGCGCTGACGCGCCCACACCGGCCGACAAGGAGACAAGCGATGAACCGCACACCCGTGGTCGATGTCCAGACCTTCATCAACGAGCAGCCGTTCGGCGGCTTTCAATGGCTCGTATTCCTCATGTGTTTCGTGATCGTGCTGCTCGACGGCTTCGATACGGCCGCGATCGGCTTCATCGCACCGTCGCTGCTCGGCGAATGGAACCTCACCAAGCCCGATCTCGCGCCCGTGTTGAGCGCCGCGCTGTTCGGCCTGGCGTGCGGCGCGCTCGTGTCGGGCCCGCTGTCCGACCGGCTCGGCCGCCGCTCGCTGCTGCTCGGCTCGGTGTTCCTGTTCGGCGTCGCATGCCTGATGTCCGCGTTCTCGAACACGATCGGACACCTGACCATCCTGCGCTTCATCACCGGCGTCGGGCTCGGCGCCGCGATGCCGAACGCGGTCACGATGATGGGCGAATTCTGCCCGGACAAGCGCCGCGCGACCGTGATCAACCTGATGTTCTGCGGCTTTCCGCTCGGCGCCGCGTTCGGCGGTTTCCTCGCCGCGTGGATGATTCCGCATTTCGGCTGGCGCAGCGTGCTGGTGCTCGGCGGCGTGACGCCGCTGCTGCTCGGCGTGCTGTTGCTGCTGAAGATGCCGGAATCGGTGCGCTTCATGGTCGCGAGCGGCCAGGGCATCGACAAGATCCGCGCCACGCTCGCCCGCATCTCGCGCGACGCGCTGAACGCCGGCTCGTTCGCGCTGACCGAAGCCGCGCCGCAGACCGGCGGCAAGGGCCTCGGCGTCGTGTTGTCGCGCTCGTACATCGTCGGCTCGGTGATGCTGTGGCTCGCGTACTTCATGGGCCTCGTGATCTTCTACGCGTCGATCAACTGGATGCCGATCCTGCTGAAGGATGCCGGCCTGACGCCGAAGAGCGCGACGCTGATCTCGGCGCTGTTCCCGCTCGGCGGCGTGGGTGCCGTGCTGTGCGGCGTGCTGATGGACCGCTTCAACGCAAACCGCGTGATCGCCGTGTGCTACGCGCTGACGGCGGTGAGCGTGTATGCGATCGGGCAGGCGGCCGGCAACGTCGGGTTGCTGGTGCTGGTGGTGTTCGTGGCCGGCGTGCTGATGAACACCGCGCAATCGTCGATGCCGGCGCTGGCCGCCGCGTTCTATCCGACCGAAGGGCGCGGCACGGGCGTCGCGTGGATGCTCGGCGTCGGCCGCTTTGGCGGGATCGCGGGGTCGTTCCTCGTCGCCGAGCTGACGCGTCGGCATTTCTCGTTCGCGGGCGTGTTCGCGACGATCGCCGTCGCGGGCGTGCTCGCGTGTGTCGCGCTGCTGATCAAGCAGATGGCGCGGCCGCATGGCGTGGCGCAGCCGGCAGGCAAGATCGAGTCGCTCGGGCATTGAGCGACCGGGGGCCGGTACGTTGTGCCGGCCCAGTGATGATGGATTCGGGGCAGTTGCAAGCAGATCGACCGACGCACGACAGCAGACCAGGCCGCCTTCGCGGCCCGTCGACATTCCGGCCGGCGCACCGTTACTCTTCCGCGTCGTGTTCCTTGACGAAGGTGCGCAGATACGCGCGCAACGCGGCTTCACGGCGGCGATGATCGTCGTGGTTCGCGGCGCCCATTTCCTCCTCGTCGCCGAACAGCGTCGGCGGCGCGCAGTAAGTGCCGACTTCGATGTTCTCGCGCAGCACGCGGATATCGTGCGTGAGCGGATGATACTCGGCGATCCAGTGCATGCCTTCGATGTGCTCGCCCGCTCTCAGCATTGGCTTCATCGGCAATCTCCATACAGAGCAGCGGCGCAACCGCCGAAGCGGTTGCACGCGCCCGTATCGAAAGGGTACGCCTGCCTCACGTGAAGCTCAACGGGCGCTTGTGAGCGCTTACTGCGGCAACAGATGGGCGACGAGCGGATACAGCGACAGGATCAGCAGCACGGCCATCGTCACGTTGAAGACGCGCAGCGCGCGGGGATTCGACAGGAAGCGGCGCAGACCCTGGCCGAACGCGGCCCACAGGCAGATGCACGGGAAGCCGATCAGGATGAACACGACGGACATCCACGCGGCGTTCATCCCGTAGTCGGCGGACAGGCGGACCGTCGTCGCGGCGGTCAGCACCATCATCCACGCCTTCGGGTTGACCCACTGGAACGCGGCGGCTTCGATGAACGTCATCGGCCGCGGCTTGGCGCCGTGTGCCTTTACTTCTCCCGACGTGCCGATGCGCCATGCGAGGTACAGCAGATAGGCGACGCTCGCGGCTTCGAGGACGGTGTACAGGACCGGCACGCGACGGAACGCTTCGCCGAGACCGAAACCGACGCAGAGCATCAGGATCGCGACGCCGATGCTGATGCCGAACAGGTGCGGCATCGTGCGGCGGAAACCGAAGTTGACGCCGGAGGCGAGCAACATCGTGTTGTTCGGGCCGGGCGTGATCGACGTGACGAGCGCGAACAGCATGCCGGCGGGCAGCGCGCTGAGGGTGAGGAATTCCATCGCGGATTCTCCATTCGGTTCTAGGCTGGGATGGAGTCAGTGTAGCGACGGTTTTCTGTACAGTACCGGTACAGTTGGATTGACGAATGCCGGTACGGGGAGGGGGTGAAGTTTGGTAGGCGCCCGTTTATTTGTGTGGGCTCTCAGAAAAGATGTGGTCTTTTCGAACGCGGGGCGCGAGCGAGACCAGCAACCCGAGGCAACCCATGCACACGGACAGCACCATGATCACCGTGTCTGGTCCGAAACGCGTCGAGAACACGCCTACCGCGACGCCCGCGAGCGGCTGTGTCATGTTGTTGAGGAGGATGACGACGCCCGTCGTCTTGCCGTAGTCACGCGCGGGGATGATCTTCTGCCGCGTGCTGCGGATGTACACGTTGAACATCTTGTCGAACCCGACGATCAGCAGGAAGCCGAAAACGTACCCCGCAATTCCCGGGCTGGCTGCCGCGATCACGCCGCCGACACAGATCGAACCGAAGCCGACGAGGCCGAGGACGCGCCGCGGAACATGCAACCTCGCCGTCATCAGCAGAATCGCGATCGTCACGCACGCGCCTGCCGTTTGCAGTCCTGCGTAATAGCGTCCGCTTTCGTGATGAAAGCCGGTGACCATCGCAGCGGATGTCGCGAGCGTGACGCCGATCACGAGGTTCTCCGCGGCAGCCAGCATGATGACGGACTTGAGGCCCGGCAGATGGACGACGTGAGACAAGGCCGCCTTGATCGGCTTGAACCAGGTGCCGTGCGAACCTTCCGGCATCGCGAATTCGAACGCGCTGGCCTTTTGCCAATAGGCGAGCGCGACGTCGGCTGTGACGAACAGCACGGCCGCGGCCGCCACGACGAATTCCCAGCGCCACCAGGACAGCAGAATCGCCGCGAGCATGGGGCCAAGCACCAGGCCAAGCTGATCGGCCAATTGCGAATACGACAGCACTTTTTCGAAGCGATGGCTGCTGAATATCTGCGGCAGCATCACCTCGCGCGCAACGATGCCCTGACTCGTCAGCATGCCGCACAACGCGGACAGCGCGATCAGCCATCCGATGCCGCCGACGAGGTCGTAGGCGGCGACGCCCGCGACGCATACCGCCGCGCGGAGAACCTGACTGACGCGCATCAGCTTCGTGGGCGAATACCGGTCGCAAAGCGCGCCGAGAAACGGGAAGCACAGGTATCTCGGCAGTGTTTCGAGCGAAAACGCGATGCCCGACCAGGACACGCGTCCTGTCATCTGGAAGATGACCAGCGGCACGAGAAACAACAGAATCTGGTCGGCGAGGCGGGCAAGGAAAAGCGAATGAAAAAAGGCTTGATGCTGGGCACGCACGAACGGTCACCTTTCTTTTGCGCGGAGCACGCGATGCATGCGCGCTCCCGCGGACGTTGCCGGGAGGGCTGCTACCCCGGGGCCTCCCGGAATGAGCGTATCGGGCCTCAGTACTCGGATGCTTCTGCAGACTCAAGGTTATGCCGTTCGTGTCCCTTGAGCGGGGGATTGAAGACGCTGACAAGCACCAGATCCCCGTCATTGCCGCCGCGCAGATAATGCTGGTCGTGTTGATCGAGCACGTAGACGATGCCCGGGCGGATCGGAAAGACGTTGCCGTTCATGTCCTCGACCTCACCTTCGCCCGCAATGCAATAACAGGCTTCGAGATGGTTGCGGCATTGCAGCAGCGATTCCGTCCCCGCACGCACCACCGTATGGCACACGCCGTAGCCCATGCCGTCCTTTTCCGTCAACAAGCGACGACTTGTGCCGGACCCCATTCGACAAGCAGTCCGTCTTTCTCGACATCTCTCAGGTTTCCGACAAACAGCATTCCTTTCCTGTGTGTAAGAAATTATTGTCCTGCTCTCAGCGGAAGCGAACCCACGAAGAAGCAAGCCAGTATCCGTAACTGGATGGCCCGCTAGATCATGTAGTTTTTCAACGTTAACCGCGGACGGCCAGGCTGGTCAAGGACGGAATATGGGGGGAATTTCGGGTGCTTATCCAAATCTGACTTGAGCGTGTTGAGGGCGGAACTGAATAAGTGTGTTGTAGTTTATCTACATTTTCTGTGGGCTGCGTGGCTTGTGGTCGACAGGACGATTCGCGCTGGCCGGCTCTCGTTCCTGCTCACCGCGTCGATCTGACGGCGAGGGTTACCCGCCCGCCGCAACCCGTCCCTTCACACACTTGAACCACAGCCTCGCAGCCCCCACCCCACCCGCGACCGGAATCCGCGGCAACAGAAACGAATCGTCGGTCGCACCGGCGCATCCGCGCCGGGTCGTCGTCGCATTGCCGTAACCGGCGGCGATGACCTGGTCGCGCACGCGCGCGTCGAGATCGCCGTACGGATAGCAGAACGATTCGACGCATTGGCCGCTCAGCATTTCGAGCTGCCGCTTCGATTCGGTCAACTGAAACGCCGATACATGTGACGGCGCGTACGAGAGGGCCACATGATCGAGCGTATGCGAGCCGATTTCATGGCCGTGATCGCGCCACGTGAGCATGTCCGCGCACGTCATCAGCGGCGAGCGCGCAGTCGGCGCACCGGCATCCCAGTCGTTCGCGCCGCCGAACCGGCCGGCGACGAAATAGCAGGTCGCGGTGAACCCGAGCGCGTCGAGCACGGGCATCGCATGCGTCAGCACGTTGTGAAAGCCGTCGTCGAACGAGATGCCGAAGACCTTGCCCTGCCGTTCGCCGCGCAGGTACGGCTGCAGTTCGCGCACGCTCAACCCGCGGTAGCCGAGCCGACTGAACAAGGTCATCTGGCGGCGGAACGCGTCGGGCGCGACGCTCAGGCTGCGCAGTCGGTCGGTCGGCGGCGGGAGCGGGCGGATCTGGTGATACATCAGGATCGGATAGCGTGGGGTGCGCGCAAGCATCGGTGGATCGCAGGAAAGTGGGGTTATGCGGCCTTGCGGAAAATCCGCAGGGTCTTGAAGTCGCCAATCTCGGCGAAATCGGCATGCGCGGCCCACTTCGCGATGATCGGCTCGGCTTTCCGGTAGGCCGACGATTCCTTGTGGCGCCGGTCCCGGTACTTCTTCCAGATATTCATTGTCATTTCGCGGATCTCAACGAGGTCACCCAGCGGGAGGAGTTGTGTCGAACCGATTGCTGATAAACGGACAAGGTCGCGTCGACGAACGCGTCGAACGAGAACTCTCGCTTGCCTTTCAGCCGCGCGCTGCGTCCCATCGCGCGGACGCGGCCCGGATCCTCCGCGATCGTGCGCAGGATCGCTTCGATCGCGGCGGGCTCGCGTGGCGGGACGACCCAGCCGTCCACGCCCGGCTCGACGTTCTCGGGCAGCCCGCCCACGCGCGTCACGATCGCGGGGCAGCCGAGCGACATCGCTTCGCGGCACGCATACGACAGGCTCTCGTGATACGACAGCACGAACGACACGTCGATGATCGAGAACGGCGCCCGCACATCGTCGAGTCGCCCGGTGAATGCGGTACGCGACGCCATGCCGTGCCGCGCGAGCTGCTCGCGCTGTTCGCCGGATGGCTCCGCGCCGACCAGCAGCACGCGAAACCGCTCGCGTTCGGTTTCGGGCAGGCGGCCGAGTGCGGCGATCAGGTCCATCCAGCCTTTTTCTGGCGCGGTGCCGGCGCTGCTGCCCAGCACGATCGCATCCGCGCCGGCCGCGCCGAACAGCGCGATCTTGCGGCGGCGGATCTCGTCGGCCGCCAGTCGTTCGGCGGCCGGCCGGCGCACGCCGTGCTTGACGACCGTGACGTTGCCGTACGGCGAGCGCAGCGCGAGCATGCTCGCGACGTAGTCGCTGACCGCGATCGTGTGGTCAGTGGCCAGCCGGGCGCGCAGCAGGTTGCCGAAGCTGTCGGCGCGATAGGTGTTGTGCTTGGTCAGCACGACCGCGGGCCGATATCGGCAACCGAGCAGCGCGAGCATGACCTGCCGGTGATCGGCGGACCCGTTCACATGGATGACATCGAAGCGCTCGGCGGCGATCCGCTCGCGCAGCCGGAGAATCTCCCGGCACAGCCGGTTCCAGCGCGGCTTGAATTCCATGTCGAAGATGGCCACGTCGGGAGTGTCCTTCAGCAGTCGCGACAAGCGGCTGCCTTCCGGCGACGCGACGGTTACGCGGTGATGACGGCTCATCGCGACGGCGAGATCGCGGACGTAGGTGTCCTGTCCGCCGCCATAGTCGCCGTGGAAGTTGGTGTAAAGAATGTTCATCACGATGCCGCTTTTTCCCGATCCTTCATTTCAAGGAATACTGACGAAATGAATAACTCGGCCTGATGGAAGCCATGGCGCGAACGCGGTGCCGCATTTCCGGCTCGGAATTGCGCGTTGACGTCGATGCACGATGTCGACGCGAATCATTTCCAAATATTACAGACCGTTTACGTACCGTAGTGTCGAGGTCTGCGCAGGTTTGTGAGAATGTGTCGCGATCGCTCGATCATGTCGCTGCCCGCGTGACGATTTCCGGCGGGCCGGGCGTGGCAGGCGTCCCTTTCCCGGCGGGTTCAGGACGCGGATCAACCCGTGCCGCTTTCAGATTTGAAAGCCGGCGAGCCATTTGCGTTAGAATGCCCCCCCCTGTCCGCCATGGCGAGCGCCGATGGCGGGGAGGTCGCACCCAGTGAGACGTGGGTTTCGATTCGCAGCCGGACGCGGAAGCTGTGCCAGCCGTTAGCAACATACGCTTTGTGATTTGGATTACTAATGAAGAAGAAGCACAACATCACCAGGTACATCGTCGTCGCGATGATGCTGGGTATCGCCGTGGGTTACGCCTGCCATAGCGCGTTTCCCGACCCGAAGATGGCGAAGGAGGTCGCCGGGTACGTGTCGTTGCTGTCCGATGTGTTCCTGCGCCTGATCAAGATGATCATCGCGCCGCTGGTGTTCGCGACGCTGACCGTCGGCATCGCGCAGATGGGCGACGGCAGCGCGGTGGGCCGCGTGGGCGTCAAGGCGTTCGGCTGGTTCTTCATCGCGTCGTTCACGTCGCTGCTGCTCGGCCTGCTGACCGCGACGATCCTGCAGCCGGGCAGCCACCTGAGCCTGCCGCTTCCGGCATCCGATGCGGCACTCAACCTGAAGACGGGGGCGTTCACGCTGAAGGATTTCGTCGTGCACCTGGTGCCGAAGTCGATTGCCGAGGCGATGGCGAACAACGAAATCCTGCAGATCGTCGTGTTCTCGATCTTCTTCGGCTCCGCGCTGTCCGCGCTCGGCGAAGCGGGCAAGCGCCTGACCGCCGTGATCGACGATCTCGCGCAGGTGATGCTGAAGGTAACGGGCACGGTGATGTGGTTCGCGCCCGTTGCGGTGTTCGCGGCGCTCGCGTCGACGATCACGACCGAAGGGCTCGGCATCCTGCTCACGTTCGCGAAGTTCATGGCGAGCTTCTATCTGGCGCTCGCGCTGCTGTGGGCCGTGCTGACGCTCGCCGGCGTGACGTTCCTCGGCAAGCGCGCGTTCACGCTGCTCCGGCTGATCCGCGAGCCGTTCCTGCTGTCGTTCGCGACGGCCAGCTCCGAGGCCGCGTATCCGAAGCTGCTGGACGCGCTCGACCGCTTCGGCGTGAACCGCAAGATCTCGAGCTTCGTGCTGCCGATCGGCTATTCGTTCAACCTCGACGGCTCGATGATGTACTGCACGTTCGCGGTGCTGTTCATCGCGCAGGTGTACGGCATCCATCTGCCGCTCGGCACGCAGATCACGATGCTGCTGATGCTGATGGTGACGTCGAAGGGGATGGCCGGCGTGCCGCGCGCGTCGCTCGTCGTGATCGCGGCGACGCTCAATCAGTTCAACCTGCCCGAAGCCGGCTTGCTGCTGATCATGGGCGTCGACATGTTCCTCGACATGGGGCGCTCGGCCACCAACGCCGTCGGCAACTCGATCGCCGCGGCCGTGGTCGCGAAATGGGAAGGGCAGCTCGACGCGCCGCGCGATGGCGACGATCCGGACGGCGCGCGCGTCGCCGAGGTGAAGGTGAGGGAAACGTCCGCTTGACGCACGGCAATGCGGTGGCGCAAACGCTGCATTGCCTGACCCGCAGCAAATGAATATTCGCCGGCCTGGATTCGACACGGATTCAGGCCGGCGTTTTCGTTTTGGGACAGCGGATTTTTCCCGATACTGCCGAAATGGCATTCGCCGTTTCAATCCATCGTCGTTGAATCCCCGGCGATATTCCCGGCGGCGAATGCCTGATTTTCTCCATTTCCGATCCGGCGCGTAAGTGACCATTTACTGACGCGAAGCTGCGCTCGCCGCAAGCGCGGGCGATTCGCAATTTTTTTCGATTTATATAACGCTATTCTCGCCCTGCGCATTATCGAACGCATGCCGTACGTCATACCGACTGCGCCGGATGATTCAGGGAAGAATTTACATCTCGCGGACTTCAAGCCATCTGGCCGGCCGATCCTTCATGTGAATGTTTGTCTCATTCAGGAGAGCCTCCGTCATGGTCGCCAGACAACGAATCCGGGCCGCGCTTGTTGCCGCGGCGATCGCTGCATGTGCATCGGCCGCGCATGCAGCCAACACGACCGACTGGATCGCGAACACGTACGGCACGCTCGCGGCGCACGTCGGCAACGTGGCGCGCGCGATGTGGGTCGCACCCGAAGGCGTGATCTACACGGCGTCGATGTGGGACGAGGACGAAGGTGGCGTCGCGATCTACCAGAACGGCAAGAGCATCGGCTCGATCGGCGCGCATTCGGAATTCCAGGGCAGCGCGATCACCGGCAACGCGACATCGCTGTTCGTCGCGCTGCAGCCCGGCAAGACCTACGGCAGCGGCGCGGTGGGGCGCTACAACCGCGCGACGAAGTATCGCGACCGCGTGATCCAGGTCAGCGCGGCGACCAACCAGCCACGCATCGACGTCGTCACCGGGCTCGCGACGGCCGGCTCGCTGTTGTATGCGAGCGATTTCTACGGCAATCGCGTGCGCGTGTTCACGACCGATGGCGTGTGGCAGCGAGACATCGGCGTATCGGCGCCGGGCGCGCTCGCGGTGGACGGCGCGGGCAACGTGTGGGTCGCGCAGAAGCGTGCCGGCTCGATCGTCGGCTTCAGCCCGGCCGGCGCGCTGCTGAACACGATCCGCATGCCGGCCGGCTCGCAGCCGTCGGCGCTGTATGTCGACGCGGCGGCCGGGCAATTGCTGGTGGGCGACGAAGGCCCGGACCAGAACATCAAGCGCTATTCGATCTCGGGCCGGCCGGCGCTCGTCGGCACGTTCGGCGTGCGCGGCGGCTATCTCGACACGACGACGGGCATCAAGGGGCAGGTCGGCCCGCAACGCTTCACGCGTATCGTCGGGATCGGCAAGGACACCGGCGGCAATCTCTATGTGCTCAACAATCCGTGGGGCGGCAGCTGGGATCTCGGCCGCAACGGCGCGACCGATATTCACGCGTACAGCAGCACCGGCAACCTGCGCTGGACACTGCAGTCGCTGAACTTCGAAGGCATCGCCGCGCCGGACCCGGTCACGGACGGCGCGCTGTTCTACGGCGGCACGCACATCTACAGCGGCAGCGCAGGCGGCAAGTTCGTCGCGAACACCGTCGACCCGTTCACGTATCCGTCGGACCCGCGCATCAACATGAGCGATACGCAGCGCGACGAACACTTCGGGCTGCTCACGTCGGTCGGCGCGAACCGGATTCTCGTCGCGGCCGGCCAGAACCCGCCGGTCTTCTACTTCTATCATTTCAACGCGGCGAACGGTTACGTCGCGATTCCGGACGGCTCGCTTCCCGGCCCTGCGTTCAACACGACGCAGCGCGTGACGGGCGGCTTCAGCCTCGACAGCCAGGGCGGCGTATGGGCCGGCCTCGACAAGACCGGCGCGATCACGCATTACCCGCTGACCGGTTTCGACGCGAACGGCAAGCCGTCGTGGGGGCCCGGCGTCGCGACCCGCATTCCGGCCAGCATCCAGCCGCTCACGCGCATCGTCTATCTCGCGGACAGCGACACGATGGTGCTCGCGCAGGGCGCGCTCGGCAGCAACGACTGGACGTCGATCGGCACGCGCATCGAGGTGTATCACGGCTGGCGCGCGGGCAACACGACGAAGCCCGACCCGGTGATCACGCTGCCGCACAGCGGCGCGAAATCGATCGACGCGGCGGGCAACCATCTGTTCGTCGGCTACTGGTTCAGCAGCAGCGGGCCGCTGTGGCCGAACGTCGACGCGTTCAACCTGACCACGGGAAGCCTCGACACGACGCTGGTCAACACGAGCCCCGCGACCGTCGATACCAGCAGCGCGATCGATGCGATGTACAGCATCCGTGCGTATCGCCGGTCGAACGGCGAGTACGTGGTGATGAAGAACAACGTGAAGGGGAACAGCATCACCGTGTACCGGTGGACGCCCTGACGTCGATCACGCATGCGCGGCCGCGGTCCGTCGGCCGTGCCCGCGCGGCAACGACGGAATTCACCGCGTGTCGCCGGACGTCCATCGTGCTTCCACGCAATTTCCGCATCGCGCGTGCGTAATGAGCGGCGTGCGCAACGCGCGCCTCACTGCCCGCCGGGCGGTCGTTCCCAACCACACGGCGCGGAAAGCCCGATCCGGGCACAATAGCGGCGGCACCGGCAGGCAGTGCGCGTGCATACGACGATGAACCGAATCGACCGACCGGTTGCGCCGGCACATTGCCACGCCGGTGAACTTGCGCGGCAGCCGATGCCGCGATTTTTGAGCCGAAGTGACGACATGACGAAAATGAAAACGACACCGAACCGCCTGTTGCTGATCGCTGCGCTGGCCGGCGCGCTGGCGGGCCCCGTCCACGCGGAAACGGCGGCGGGCGCGGCGACCGTCGCGACCGTCGCGACCGTCAACGGCACGCCGATCACGCAGGCCGACGTCGATACGCTGCTGCGCGCGTCCGGGCAGGCCGATTCGCCGCAGATCCGCGAGGCGATCAAGAATCAGCTGATCACGCGCGTGCTGGTGCAGCAGGCGGCCGAGAAGGCCAGCTACGCGGACAGGCCCGAGGTCAAGGCGGCGATGCAGCAGGCGAAGGTGACGGCCGAGGTGCAGCTGTACCTGCGCGACAACGTGAAGCCGGAGCCCGTGACAGACGAGCAGGTCAAGGCGCGCTACGACGAACTCGTCGCCGCGCTCGGCAAGAACGAATACAAGCCGCGCGTGATCGTCGTCAAGGATCCGGTCGCGGCGGCCACCGTGCTGAGCGAGTTGAAAGCGGGCAAGTCGTTCGACGGGCTCGCGCGCCAGTACAGCGTCGCGCCGAGCCGCGATACCGGCGGCGAGCTGCCGTGGGTGAGCTTCAACACGCCGGCGGCGGCGGGCAAGACGGCCGGGTTGCCGTTGCCGGTCGCGCAGGCGCTCGAGAAATTGCCCGTTGGCGCGGTGACGAAGGATTCGATTCCCGTCGATGGCGTGCGCGCGATCGTGAAGCTGGATGCGAAGCGGCCGACGCAGGTGCCGGCTTTCGAGACCGCGAAGCCGACGCTTCAGCAGCAGTTGCAGGCGATCGCGGTCGAGAAGGCGAGTGCGCAGATGATCGGCAACCTGCTGAAGGGCGCGAAGATCACGCAGTAATGGAAAAGCGGTGCGGTTGCATCGATGCGCGTCACGCGCGCCGGATCATGTTCGCGCTCGTATCGGTTTCCGATACGACGCGAAAGCCGAGCCGTTCGTAGAGCCGCCGCGCCGGGTTGCCGTGCAGCACGCTCAGCGATACGGATACGCGCTCGCGTGCCGCGTCGGTCAGCAATGCGTTCAGTACGGCCGCGCCGATTCCACGACCCTGGCACGCGGGAAGGATCTGGATCTGATGGACGTGCCATTCGCCGGCCGCGCGCGTCACCTTCAGCAGGCCGATGGCGTCGGCGCCTTCGCAGACGATCATTGCGTCATCGAAGTTCGCGCGGATGCGTCGGTCGTGCGCGTCGTCGTCGGTCGGCGCGCCGACGCGCTGCAGGTGCTCGGTCATCGTGAGTCGACGGAGCGTCAGCAGGAAGGGGAGGTCTTCCCGCGAGGCGGCACGCAGATGGATCGCCGGTTTCATGAGTGGTGAGAAGTTGCGTCGGGCGCGAGGCGGCGACGTGGATCAGAGGCCCGACAACGGAATCTGCAGGCCCGCCGGGCGATGTTCGAGGACATCCGTGACCTCGTATTCGGTTTTTGCGCCGTCCGAAGTTTGCCACTGCTGCATACGGACATTGCACAAGAGCACGTCGCCCTTGCTGAAACTGATCTGGCTGTTGTTCACGCGCGACAGGAAGCCGGCGTCGGTGATCGTCGCGTGAATCGTCGACGTGCCGTCGTACAGCCGCCACTTGTTGTCGTCCTTGAACGCGAGCGACACGATCGAGAACGCCATCTTGCGATGCTCGTCGAGCAGCAGCGCATCGGCTGGCTCGGGCGCGTGAAACCATGCGATCTCGTTGCGGGCGACTGTCTCGTACACCTCGGTATCGGTGCCCGCCGCGAAAATCTCGATGCCTTCGCGCGCGAGCGGCGCAAGCACTTGCGCGGTTGCACGGCGAACGCGGACGTCGCGCAGCAGTGTGAGCACGGGCAGGTCGATCTCGAGTGTGCCGCCATCGACGTGCAGCACCGCGGTGTGGTCCTTCATCCGCACGTGCGTGATCTCGCGCCCGCGCAGCCATTTGAGGACGGCGAAAAGCCCCTTTCTCGCCCTGGGTGCGGCAATGCCGAGCGCGGTCAGGATCGTGACCGCATTGGCGAGCGCGGTGCCTTCGTTGCCGCTCAGCAGATCGCGCATGCGGCCGAGCAGCGAGGTGGCGAGCGTGAAGTCGATGCCGAAGCTGCCGGTCTTGAAGCTGCCGCGCACGTTCACCCGCGGCCGAACCTGATCGCCGCACAGGGCGCGGGTCGACGCGTCGAGCAAATCGCCGAAGGCGAGCAGCGCGGGCGCGAGTTCGCGCACGTCCATCTCGGACGATTCGAGCGCGGGCCCGTCGTACGTGATGCGGAATCGGCTCATCGCGTCGAAGGGGCCGATATCGGCCGGGGCGGTGCTGTTTTCATTGCGTGCGGTCATGTGGAATGCTGGCGGCAGAGGTGGACGATACCTCGGAACGAACGGTTTCGGATGCCCTTCATCGTAGCGGCGATCGTCCGGCCGCGCGCGTTTTTGGCCATCCGGACAAGACGGCTTGCGGACCTGTCCAATAGCGCTTGGCAAGCACCGGACTTTTCCGAACCTTTCCCGGTCACGATCGCAGGCTTGCGGGCACGCTTGTCGTCCAGGTCGATGCCTACCCGCTTGACGCGTGCTGCCAGATTCGCCGACGAGGCGGACCGGCAAAACTTCTGTTCAGCTCCCTATCAGGCCTGACAGCGCGCCGCTTCCGGGCGCCGCGCGACCCGCTCCCGAACTTCCGGCGCCGCCAGGCACGTGGCCACGGCTTCATACCCCGGCGCGCCCGGGTAAGGCGCCACGCGCACAGGCGGGCTGTGATTGGCCGGGCGCAGCAGAATGGTTTCGTCGGGGCCGACCGCCGCGAGATCGAGGATCGCCGACGAGCGCGTCAGCAAGAACAGCGGCCGCATGCCGGCGGCCGCGCATTCGCGCAGATGCGCGATCAACGCCAGTTGCGTGGCGCGATCGAGACCCTGTTCGATCATGTCGACGATCCGCACGCGCGGGCTTGCTGCTTCGAGGCCGACGAGCAGTGCGGTCAGCGCCGCCGACGGCGTCGCGCCTCTGCCGATGAGCAACGCCGACGTGCGGTCGACACGCGACTTCAGTTCCGGATCGGCACGCAATGCATCCGATGCGGCTGCACCATCGTCGTCCAGCCGATCGAGGCCGACGAACACGGCGCCGGGCAGCGCGTCGGCCAGCCGAAGCGCGAGCCGCGTCTTGCCGCTCCCGAGCGAACCGATGATGTAGTTCAACGGCCGGATATCGCGACACTCGAACCGTTCGCCGCCCCACGGCCACGGCAGGCTGAACGCGACGCCGGCGCTGCCCGTGTCGAGCAGCCGCGTGAGTTCCCCGTCCGCCGGCATCCGTCCCCGAGCCAGGCCGGCGCGCATCGCACGCACGCGGTCGAGCTTGCTCACGAGATCCTGAATTCCGCGATCGAGCGCCGCTTCGTGAGCGCCGAGCGCTGCATCGAGGCTGCGCGCATCGCCGCCGAGCACGCGCGCCACCTGCGCGAGCCCGAGGCCGAGCTTGCGCAGCGCCGCGATGTCGGCGGCGCGCGCGAGGTCGTCCGGGCCGTACGCGCGGTAACCGGCCGGCGTGCGCTCGGGCGTGACGAGGCCGTGCCGCTCGTACAGCCGCAGCGCCTTGATCGAGACGCCGAGCCGCGCGGCGGCGGCCGATGCGTTCAAACGGGGCGTGGAAGAACCCATCCGTCACCTCTTTGCTGTCGATTCGTTGCGGTCAGCATAAAGGCGATCCCAAGGGCCGGGTCAAGCGCGATCGCTCTAACGCTCAGTCGGCGGCCGCGAACTCATCCCGCAGCGCGCGATACAGCCGCCGATACCGTGCAAGCCGCCCCGCCAGCAGATCGACCGACGCGGCATCGGGCGCGACCGTTTCCGTGACGGGCGGCGCGACACAGACTTCCGCGAGGGTGTCGTTCGTCGCAGCCAGCCGCGCGAGCCGCGCCGCGCCGAGTGCCGCGCCGACCGCGCCGTCCGCGTGGCGCTGCATCGCGAGCCCGGTCGCATTCGCGCACAGCCGCGCCCAGAACGCGCTCTTCGAGCCGCCGCCGATGAACGACACCGCGTCGAGCGTCGTGCCGGCCGCGCGCAGCGCGTCGTAGCCGTCGGCCATCGCGAACGCGACGCCTTCCATCACCGCATACGCGAGCTCGTCCGCACCGTGTTCGTTCGACAGCCCGAAGAACACGCCACGCGCATGCGCATCGTTGTGCGGCGTGCGCTCGCCGCCGAGATACGGCAGGAACAGCGGCGCTCGGGCCGGATCGGCGCGTTCGGCACACGCCGCGAGCACGCCGGGCGTCGTGCCGTGCGCGCGCGCGAGCCAGTCGAGGCTCGCGGCGGCCGACAGGATCACGCTCATCTGGTGCCAGCGCCCTTCGACGCAGTGGCAGAACGCGTGCACGGCGGCGTCCGGATTCGGTGCGAAGCGGTCGTTGCCGGCGAACAGCACACCCGACGTGCCGAGCGACAGGAAGCCGCTGCCGGCGCCCGTGACGCCCATGCCGATCGCGGACGCCGCATTGTCGCCGGCACCGCCGGCGATCGTCACGGGCCCGGCGACGCCCCATTCGCGCCGCAGCGTGTCGCGCAGTTGCGCGGCGGCCGCGTTGCCTTCGACGAGGCGCGGCATCTGCGCGCGCGACAGCTCGGTCGCGGCGAGCATCCGGTCGGACCAGTCGCGGCGCGCGCAGTCGAGCCATAGCGTGCCCGACGCGTCGGACATGTCGGACACGAATTCGCCGGACAGCCGCCAGATCAGGTAGTCCTTCGGCAGCAGCACCTTGTGCACCGCGCGAAACACGGCCGGCTCGTATTTCGCGAGCCACAGCAGCTTCGGCGCGGTGAAGCCGGGCATCGCCATGTTGCCGGTGATCGTGCGCGATTCCGGCACCAGCGCCTCGAGCTCCACGCATTCGGTGCCGGCGCGCGTGTCGTTCCACAGGATGGCGGGGCGCAGTACCTGATCCGCGCGGTCGATCAGCGTCGCGCCGTGCATTTGCCCGGACAGCGCGATGCCGCGCAGCGCGGCGAAGCCGGCCGGGTGCGCGGCCCGCACCGACGCGATCGCGTCGAGCATCGCGTGCCACCACGCCTGCGGGCTTTGTTCGGACCAGTGCGGATGCGGACGGCTGATCGACAGCGTGGCCGAGCCGGTCGCGAGCGGGACCGATCGGGAGTCGGTGAGCAGAACCTTGACCTCGGACGTGCCGAGATCGATGCCGAGATATGTCACGTATGGAGCGTCCTGTCTGGGGCGCGCGGCGGCGCGCGTCGCGGGGGCGGCGCGTCGTCGCGGCCGTGCGGTTCGTTGAGCCGGTGCAGCGCGCGGAACTTCGACGGCGGCACCTGCTTCATCGCGAGAAACTGACGGTTGAAGTTCGACAGGTTGTTGAAGCCAACCCGGTAGCAGATGTCGGTCACCGTCAGGTCGGAAAACATCAGCAGCTCGCAGGCCTCGTTGATGCGCAGCCGGTTCAGGTAGCGCACGAACGACGAGCCGGTGTGACGCCGGAAAAACCGCGTGAAGGTGCTCACGCTCATGCCGGCGAACGCGGCGACGTCGGCTTCGCGCAGCATGCCGGGCAGGTTCTGCTGCAGGTACGACAGCACCTGGTTGATGGTCGACGACATGTAGTGCTGCGCGTCGCTGCGGTAGCCGGGGCCCGCGAGCACGCGCCGCTCGCGGCACGACGACAGCCGGTCGAACAGCGACATCAGGATCTCGACGCGCCGGCAGCCGTGCGCGTTAGCGAGTTCGAGCATCAGCGGCGCGACCTCGATGCCGACGCGATCGGGAAACTGCACGCCGCGCGCCGCGTCGTCGATCAGCTCGATCACCGGCTGCAGCTCGCTGAACGCGTCGACCATCTTCTCGATCGCATCGCGCGAGAACTGCAGCACGACGTCGCGCGACGGCACGCGTTCGCCGTCGGCGAGCTCGCTGACCCAGTTGTGCGGCAGGTTCGGCCCGGTGACGATCAGGTTGCCGGGGCCGAAATCGCCGATGTGGTCGCCGACGAACACCTTGCCGCGCGACGCCTGGATCAGGTGAATCTCGTACTCGGGATGAAAGTGCCACTTCGCGACCGAATGCGGATAGTCGTGGACCCACGCGCGGAACGATTCGTCGCGGTGGGTGGGAACGATCTCGAGATCCGGGTTCATCGTGTGCTCCGTCGGGGCGTGCCGGCGTGCTACGGGCGGGACATCGACCAGCCCGTCGCGGCAGGCGGCGTGGTGTGCGTCGCGGCCGCCGGCGGCGCCGCGTGCGCGATCGGGTTCGCGTCCGGCAGCGTGACGTTGCGCTCGGTGCCGGCGTCGAACAGATGCAGGGCTTCTTCGTCGAAGCGAAACGCTACCACGGCGCCCGGCGTCGGGGCCATCGGGGCCGGCACGAGGGCCGCGCACGGCTGGCCGCGCCAGTCCAGCGTGACGAGCGCCTCCGCGCCGAGCAGCTCGACGAGCTCGACCGTGCCGGTGAGCGATAGCGTGCCCGGGGTCGGATCGCCTTCGGCGGCGAGCCGCAGGTGGTTCGGGCGAATCGCCGCCTTGACCTGCTGGCCGTCCTGCAGCCGCGCGAAGCGTGAAGACGCGAGCGGCCAGCGCGCGCCGTTGCAGTCGAGCAGCACGGTCGCGCCGACGCGCTCGATGGTGCCGTCCGCGAAGTTCATCGCGGGCGTGCCGACGAACCCCGCCGCGAATATCGTATGCGGGTGGCCGTACAGCTCGGCCGGCGTGCCGATCTGTTCGATGTGGCCGCCGCGCATCAGCACGACGCGGTCGGCGAGCGTCATCGCTTCGAGCTGATCGTGCGTGACGTACAGCGTGGTCGTCTTCAGTTGCCGGTGCAGCCGCTTGATGTCGCCGCGCAACTGCGTGCGCAGCTTCGCGTCGAGGTTCGACAGCGGCTCGTCGAACAGGAACACGGCGGGCGTCTTGATCATCGCGCGCGCGATCGCCGCGCGCTGCTGCTGGCCGCCCGACATCGCACGCGGGCGGCGCTCGAGCAATGCATCGAGGCTCAGGATGCGCGCGACGTCGCGCACGCGGCGGTCGATTTCGTCGGCGGGCACCTTCAGCCGCCGCAGGCCGAACGCGATGTTGTCGTACACCGTCATGTGCGGGTACAGCGCGTAGTTCTGGAACACCATCGCGACGTTCCGCTCGCGCGACGGCAGATCGTTGACGACCGCATCGCCGATCACGAGCTCGCCGCCGGTGATCGCCTCGAGGCCGGCGATCATCCGTAGCATCGTGGACTTGCCGCAGCCGGACGGGCCCAGCAGCACGATGAATTCGCCGTCGGCGATCTCGAGGTCGAGCGGATGCAGCACGGCGGGGCCGCCGTCGTAGTGCTTCGACAAAGCCTTGCAGGTGATCTGGGCCATGGCTTAATCCATTTCGATCTGAATCTTGACGTCGCGCGGGTGCCCGCTCGCCGCTTCCTCGAACGCGCGCACGCCTTCGGAGAACGGGAACGTGCGCGAGATGAACGGCTTCACGTCGATCGCGCCGGACGCGATCAGCGCGAGCGCGCGCGGGAAGATGTTCGCGTAGCGGAACACCGATTCGATGCGGCCTTCCTTCGCCTGCAGCGCGACCACGTCGAGCGGCACCGGCGCGACCGGCATCCCGATCAGCACCGCGCAGCCGCCCGGGCACATCAGGTCGATGAGCCCCGCATACGCATTCGCGCTGCCGCTCGCCTCGAACACGACGTCCGCGCCCCAGCCGCCGGAGGCGTCGGCCACCGCGTCGGCCAGCAGCCGCGTACGCACGTCGACGGTCGTGACGGCCGGGTTGGCGGCGAACAGCGCGAGCTTCTCCGGCACGACGTCGGCGAGGATCACGCGCGCGGCGCCGCCGGCGAGCGCGGCGAGCGCCGTCATCGCGCCGATCGTGCCGGCGCCGATCACGACCGCGAGGTCGCCCGGCTTCATCGCCGCCTTCTTCGCGGCCTGCAGGCCGATCGACAGCGGCTCGACGATCGCGCCTTCGGCGAACGACACGTTGTCGGGCAGCCGGTACGTGAACGCGGCCGGATGGACGACGAACGGCGTCAGGCAGCCGTGGATGGGCGGTGTCGCCCAGAAGCGCACGTCGGGATCGAGGTTGTAGAGCCCGCGCAGCGTCGCGGGCGAATCGAGGCGAGGCACGCCGGGCTCCATGCACACGCGGTCGCCGACGCGCAGGTGCGTGACGTCGCTGCCGGTTTCGACGACCGTGCCGGACGCCTCGTGGCCGAGCACCATCGGCGCGTCGACGCGGAACGGGCCGATCCCGCCGTGCACGTAGTAATGCACGTCGCTGCCGCAGACGCCGACCGTATGGACCTTGATCCGGACGTCGCCGGGGCCGACCTGTTGCGGCAGGTCGATGTCGCGCAGCGCGAGTTCGCGCGTGCGTTCGAGTACGAGTGCTTTCAACGTGTTCTCCTTATTTTCCCTTGACGATCGAATTGAGCAGCCGGCTCAGCATGCCGACGAAGACGAGCGGCGGCAGCGCGAGCAGCACCGTCGATGCGTTGATCACGCCCCACGGCACTTCCTGGCCGAGCGACGTGAACGCGGACGCGACCACCGGCAGCGTCGCGCTGCGCGACGACGTGAGCGCGAGCGCGATCATCAGTTCGTTCCACACCAGCACGAAGCTGAACACGATGCCGCCGAGCAGCGTGCTCGCGCACACCGGCAGCGCGATATGCCAGAACACCGCGTACGGGCCGTAGCCGTCGAGCGCGGCGGCTTCCTCGATCTCGCGCGGCAGCCGGCGGAACACGGGGATCGACAGCCATGTGATGGTCGACAGCGTGACGAGCAGGTACGTGACGATCATCGACAGCTTGGTGTCGTACAGCCCGAGATCGACCCAGATCGCGATCAGCGGCAGCGCGACCGCGACCGGCGGCAAAAAGCGCAGCGACAGCAGGAAGAACTGGATGTCGCGCTTGCCGCGCACCGGGTAGCGCGCGATCGCATACGCGGCCGGCACGCCGAGCACCGCGCCGATCAGCACGGCCGCGCCGACGATCGCGATGCTGTTGCCGAGGCCGATCAGCACCTCGGGGCTCGACAGCACCTGTTCGTAGTTCGCGAGCGTCGGCGTGAAGAAGAAGCGCGGCGCGGGCGTGACGATGTCGAGCAGGTGCTTGAGCGAATTGAGCACGGCCCAGAATAGCGGGAACGCGGCGACGAGCAGGATCGCGCCGGCGATTACGGCGGTGGACACGGTGGCGGCGGGGCCGCGGCGGGCCGTCAGTCGTCCCATTTGTTGACCCTCTTCCAGATGAGCGTGAAGACCAGCGTGGTCGCGACCATCATCAGCACCGCCATGCCCGACGCATACGACACCTTGCCGGCGAGGCCGATGCCCTGCTGGTACGCGTAGAGATCGAGCGTTTCGGTCGCGATGCCCGGGCCGCCCTTGGTCATCACGTAGATCAGGTCGAACGAGCGCAGCGACTCGACCATCTTGATGAACACGAGGCTCACGAGCGGCGCCTTCAGCATCGGCAGCGCGATGTACGCATGCACCTGCCACGTCGTCGCGTAGTCGAGCCGCGCGGCTTCGAGCGGCTCGGGCGGCAGCGTCTCGAGCAGCTTCAGGATCACGACCGCGAAGAACAGCCCCCATTGCCACACGTCGACGAGCGCGACCGCGTACAGCGCGAGATGCGGATCGGCGAGGAACGCGGTGTGCTCGACGCCGAGCGTGCCGAGCAGCCAGCTCAGGATGCCTGTGAGCGGCGCGTACATGAACTTCCAGATGAACGCGGCCGACACGCGCGGCAGCAGCACCGGCATGATCAGCACCAGCGACGCGAAGCGGCGCCAGCGGCCGTGCACGCGCTCGAACAGGAACACCGCGAGCGCGATGCCGACGAGCACCGCGCCGGCGACCGTGACGACTTCCCACAGCACCGACACCTCGATCGCGTTCAGGAAGCGGCGGTCCGACGCGAGCCGGATGAAGTTGCGCAGGCCGACGTATTCGCTGTCCGGGTAGCGCAGCACGCGATTGCGCAGCGCAAGGTTGATCGCGGCGATCGTCGGGACGAGGCTCAGGACCGCGAGCAGCGCGAGCGTCGGCGCGAGGAACACCCACGGCAGGCTCGTGCGGTCGCGGCGCGTGCGGCCGCGCCGGGCCGACATTGCGGAAGGGGCCGGGCGGACGCCGAGCGCGCGTCCGCCGGCGCCGTCATTTGCGAGCGCCATGTTCGAGCGCGTCCTTCGCGTACTGGTCCGCATCGTCGAGCGTGCCGCGGATATCCGTCTGCGTGCCGGTGAACACCTGTTCGAGCGCGATGCCGAGGTTGTCGCCGATATCCGGCCACTGCGGCGTGCGCCAGATCGTCACCTGCGTGACGGGGTTCGTGTCGTTCAGTCCGGCCTGGATCTGCGGCGCGACGTGCTGCTTGAAGTACGGGCTGCCGATCGTGCTCGAACGGTTGTAGTCGCTGAACACGCCGTTGCGCAGCCGCGCCTGTTCCTGGTCCTTGCTGGTCGCCCATGCGATGAAGCGGCCGGCGGCCGTCCGCGTGCAGTCGTCCTTCGCGCCGACCGCCGAGATCGCGAAGCCGTGGCCGTATGCGGCCGACGGCAGCGGCGCGGGCGGGCGCGTGTAGCCGACCTTGCCGGCCACGCTCGACTTGCTCGCATCTTCCATCCAGTCGGCGAACGGCGTCGATTCGATCATGAACGCGACCTTGCCCGAGCGGAACGCTTCGAGCGCGTTGCTCCAGTCGTAGGTCGCCGAGCCGGGCGGCGCGTACTTGAACAGGTCGCTGTAGAGTTGCGTGGCCTTCACCGCGGCCGGCGAGTCGAACGCGGGCTGGCCGCCCTTGTCGGTCCACGTGCCGCCCATGCCGAGCATGAACGGCGACCAGCGCCACACGTTCATTCCCGAGCCGCGCTGGCCGCGCGCGACCCAGCCGTACACCTTCGGCGGCGCGTTCAGCTTCTTGATCGCGGCGACGAGCTGGTCGAGCGTCTTCGGCACCGGGATGTGCGCGGCGTCGAGCAGGTCGCGGCGGTAGAACAGGAAGTCGCCGCCGCCGATCAGCGGCGCGAAGTACGCGACGCCGTTGTAGCTCGCGACCGCGCGGCGGCCGGGCAGGAAGTCGTCGTAGTCGTAGTCCTTCGGGTAGTACTTGAGGAGCGGCACGATCCAGTTGGCCGACGCGAATTCGGCGACGTTCGCCTCGTCGACGTAGTAGATCTGGTAGGAACCCGCGCCGGTCGACGCGTCGAGCCGCGATTTCGCGCGGCGATCGTTCTCGCCGAAATAGCTGATCTCGACCTTGGTGCCGCTCTTCTTCTCGTAGTCGGCCAGCGATTTCTCCATCACCGACAGGCCGAGGCTCTTCTGCGCGAGCACCCGAAGGGTCGGCACCTTGCAGGTTTGCGCGGCCGCGACGCCCGGCAGACAGGCGCCGAGCAGCAGGCCGGCTGCGACGATTCGCATCTTGTTCACCCGTGTCTCCTTGATTCTGCTTGTTCGAATGCCGCCGATGACGGCAGGAACAATGGTGTGACGCGGGCGATGCGATCACCACATCAAAAGAGTTCGAGAACCGATACTTTTTGCTCAGGGTCGGTCGTGCGATGCACAAAATGTGGTGGTGCGGGTGCGGCGCGGTGCCGGCCCGACGAGGCGGAACGGCGGGAAAGTGGCGCTACCCGCGCGCGGGTTGATGCGGCGCGTCGAGTGCGATCCGGTACACCCGCAGCGCGTTGTCATGCCAGATCGCGCGGCGCGCGGGGCCGTCGAGGTGCGCGATCGCGCCGGCGAACGTGCGCAGCAGCGCGGGATAGGACACGCGCAGCCCGGCCACCGGAAAATTGCTCGCGAACAGGCAGCGCTGCCAGCCGAAGATTGCGATCGTGTCGCAGATGATCCGCGCGTTGTCCGCGTCGTTCCACCCCGCGTCGCGCAGGCCGAGCTCGGAGATTTTCACGGTCACGCGCGGCAACTCGGCGAGCGCCGCCATCCCGCCGCGCCAGCGCGCGAGCCCGGCTTCGGACCGGTCCCACGGCAGCCCGGCATGTTCGAGCACGACGTCGACCGCGGGTGCATCGGTCAGCATCGCGGCCGCGTCGCCGAGATGCCAGAACGGCACGCGCAGATCCCAGCTCAGACCGTGGGCGGCAAGGCGGTCGAGTGCGGCCGGCCAGCGCGGATCATGCAGCGTGCCCGGCCCGTCGATCGATGCATCCGGCGCCGCCGCGGTGCGCGGCTTGAACCGCACGCCGCGCACGCGAGGCCACGCGGCCTGCTCGGCGAGCCGTTCGTCCGCATCGCGAGCCAACAGGTCGACCCACGCGACGATCGCCGAGGGCAGCGCGTGCGTGGCCGCGACCTCATGCAGCCAGCGCGTTTCCACGAGCGCCTCGGCGCGCGCGCGTTCGGCCTCGACATGCACGCTGGCGACGAGCGGCGCGCATTGCGCCGCTCGCCGGAAATCGTCGACGTCGAAGTTGCGGCACAGCGCCGCGTAGTCGCCGAACATGAAGCGCGCCGGATCGTAGTGCGTCTGCAGCCACGGATAGTGCGCGCCCGCATCCAGCCGCCACAGATGGTGATGCGCATCGACGAGCGCATCGGGCATGCCGCCGGGCGGCCCTTCGTCGCGCATGTCAGAGCGCGCCGGCGAGCACGTACGACGCATCGGGTTCGCGCAGCGTCGCGAGCGCACCGACGAAACGCCACCCGTCGAGGTCGAGCTCGCGCACATGGTCGTCCTGGAACGACACGTACGCGACGCGCCTCGACGGATGGAACGACAGCGCGGTCGGGTTCGCGGGCAGCGCGATGCGCTCGATCTCCTCGAGCTGCCGCGCATCGAATACGGAAATCGACCGCTCGCCCGAATTGGTCAGCAGCAGCAGGTCGCGGCCGTCCCGCGTGCTGGTGCGGTAGATGCGATTCGGATCGCTGCGCGTCTTCACGCGACGGCCACAGGTCATCGTTTCCGTGTCGATCTCGACCAGCGTATCGTCGCCGCGGTTCGCGACGAACAGCGTGCGCTCGTCGCTCGACAGCGCATTGCCTTCGGGGCGCGGGCCGGGCATCACCGCGCGCGGCGCGACCGTTGCGTCGCGCGGATGGAATTGCGTGACCGTGTTCGACAGCAGATGCACGCCGTACGCGCGGCTCGCGTCGCGCGTGAGCGTCACGAGGTGCGTCTTCACGCCGCCGGACGGCACGGCCATGTTCGGTACCGTCTGCCGGGTCGGCTCGTCGAATACGAGCAGCATGTCGTGCGCCTCGCTCATCGCATACAGCCGACCGTCGCGGTCGCTCGCCATCCCGTGCGGCCGGTAGTACGGCCACAGGTCGAGCATGCGCGTATGGGCGCGCTCGACGAGATCGATCTCGGCGATCCGGTGATCGCCTTCGTGGCCGCGCGACCATGCGGTCTCGATCCCGAAAATGCCGACGTACGCGTATCGGTCGTTCACGTCGACGGTGAATTCATGCGGGAAGTTCGGCAGCACGATGTGCTTGAGCGGCGCTTTCGTGTCGAGGTCGTAGAAGCTGAAAGTGTGCGCGCATTTCTGCACCAGCAGCAGGATGTCGTTCATGGTGGGTCTCCGGTGTGTCGTTCGCTGTCTCGTGTCGTCGTGGTCAGCCCTCGCAGCGCTTCGGCAGCGTCAGCGCGAGCAGGCCGGCCACCGCGAGCGTGGCCGCGAGGCTGTAGACGCCGGCCGCCGCGCTCACGTGCTGCGTCAGCACGCCGACCGCATACGGGCCGCAGAAGCCGCCGAGATTGCCGAGCGCGTTGATCAGGCCGCGTGCGCTGCCGGCCGCCTCGACGCTGCAGAGTTTCGGCGGAATCGCCCAGAACACGCCGGCCGCCGCCTGCAGGAAGAAGCCGCATCCGATCAGGAACGCGAACGACACGGCCATCGACGCATGCGTGAGCACCGACAGCGCAAGGCAGGCGGCGAACGCGACGAGCGGCAGCAGCACGAACAGGCGCCGCTTGCCGGTCCGGTCAGACAAATACGACGTGGCGAGCATCCCGATCACCATCGCGACGTACGGCAGCATCGCGAGCAGGCCGACCCGCCCCATCCCGCCGTGCGTGAGGTTTTTCAGCAGGGTCGGCAACCACATCGTGTAGCCGTAGACGCCGGCCTGATAGCAGAAGTTGATCGCGATGAGCAGCCAGATCGTCGGGTGGCGCAGCAGCGCGCCGAACGATGCGGCCGCCGGCGTGCCGGCCGCGCGCTTGCGCTCCTGCTCGTCGCGCAATGCGTCGAGGATGTACGCTTTCTCGCGCGGCGACACCCAGCGCGCGGTCTCCGGGCCGTCGTCGGCGAACAGCATCCAGACGACGAGACACAGCACCGACAGCGCGCCCGCGCTGTAGAACAGGTGATGCCAGTCGTACGCGGCGAGGATGAAGCCGGACAGCGGCGCGGTGATCATGCCGGCGAGCGGCACGAACAGGATGACCATCGCGTTCGCGCGGCCGCGTTCGCGGTCGGGAAACCAGTGGCTGACCATCGTGAGCACGACGGGCAGCATCCCGCCTTCGGCCACGCCGAGCAGGAAGCGCAGCGCCAGCAGCTGCCACGTGTGCGTGACGAGCCCGGTCAGCACCGACAGCACGGCCCAGCTCACGAGCGACCACGCGATGAAGGCCTTGCCGCTGCCGAGCGCCGCGCGCCGGCCGCCGGGAATCTGCAGGAACAGATAGCCGAAGAAGAAGATGCCGCCGGCGAGGCCGGCCATCGTCGCGTCCATGCCGAGATCGGCGTTCATCCCGCCGGGCATCGCGAACGCGATGTTGACGCGATCCATGTAGGAAATGATGCAGGCCAGCAGCAGCGGCGGAATCACGCGCAGCCAGCGGCGGCGCGGAATGGCTTCGCCGGCGTCGTAGGCCGGGGTCGCGGGGTTCAGCAGGTTCATGGTGTCTCCATCCATCCGATGAGCGGCGGCGGCCTTCTGTCGGGCCGCCGTCACGCCGATGCGCAACGCACGCGTGTTGCGGGTGAAAAAGCGGTGTCTAGCGCCCCCAGTGCAGTACGAGCGGATCGAGCCGCCGCGCCGTGTCGAGCAACCCCGCGCGTACCAGCGGATGCAGCTCGGGCCACGGCGAGCGCGGCCGGTCGCACGCGATCACGCCGCCTTCCTTCATCAGCGCCTTCGCGGTGAGGAAGCCCGACTGGCGGTTTTCGTAGTTGATCAGCGGCAGCCAGCGCGCGTACTCGTCGTATGCATCGTCGCGGCGTCCGGCGAAATACGCGTCGGTGATCCGGCGAATTCCGTCCGGATAGCCGCCGCCCGTCATCGTGCCGGTCGCGCCGGCATCGAGATCGGCGAGCAGCGTGATGCCTTCCTCGCCGTCCCACGGCCCCTCGATCGCGTCGCCGCCGAGCGCGATCAGCTCGCGCAGCTTCGACGCGGCGCCGGCCGTCTCGATCTTGAAGTACGACACCGCGTCGATCTCGCGCGCGAGCGTCGCGAGCAGCGACGCCGACAACGCGACGCCGCTCGTCGGCGCATCCTGGATCATCAGTGGAATGTCGAGGCCGTCGGCGACTTCGCGGAAGTACGCGCGCACCTGTCCATCGGAGACGCGGAACGTCGCGCCATGGTACGGCGGCATCACCATCACCATCGCCGCGCCGAGCGCCTGCGCGTGCCGGTTGCGTTCCGCGCAGATCCGCGCGCTGAAATGCGACGTCGTGACGATCACCGGTACGCGGCCCGCGACGTGTTCGAGCGTGGTGCGGGTGAGGAGATCGCGTTCGTCGTCGCCGAGCGCGAACTGCTCGGAATAGTTCGCGTGGATGCAGAGGCCGTGCGAGTCGGCATCGACCATGAAATCGATGCAGCGGCGCTGGCCGTCGAGATCGAGCGCGCCGTGCGCGTCGAAGATCGTCGGCACGACCGGAAAGACGCCCTGGTAGCGCGCGTTCATGGCCGGCCTCACTCGACGATGTCGAACTGGTCGAGGAACGCGGTCTTCAGCGTGAGGCCGAGGCCCGGCACGTCGTCGCGCAGTTGCAGGAAGCCGTTCTCGGCCACCGGCTCGCCGTCGAAGATGTAATAGAACAGCTCGTTGCCGACCTCGACGTCGAACATCGGGAAGTACTCGCTCATCGGCGACGCGAGCGTGCTCATCGTCAGGTGATAGTTGTGCATCTGGCCCGCATGCGGAATCACCGGCACGCTGTACGCCTCGCACAGCGCGTTGATCTTGTGCGCCATCGTGATCCCGCCGACGCGGTTCGTGTCGTACTGGACGACCGACACGGCCTTGCGGTCGAGCAGTTGCTTGAAGCCGTACAGCGAGAATTCGTGCTCGCCGCCGGAAATCGGGATGCGCGTCAGCCGGTTCAGCTCCGCGTAGCCGTCGATGTCGTCGGCGATCACCGGCTCTTCCAGCCAGCGCGGCTGATACTTCTCGAGCTTCGGCAGGATGCGTTTCGCGTATTCGAGGTTCCAGCCCATGTAGCACTCGAGCATCAGGTCGTTGTCGTAGCCGATCACCTCGCGGATCGCCGCGACCGATTTCAGGTTTTCGGTCACGCCCTGCTGCCCGTGCGCGGGCCCGTAGCCGAAGCGCATCTTGAACGCGCGAAAGCCTTCGGCCAGATAGCGTTGCGCCTCGTCCTGCATCGCCTTCAGGTCGGTGCGGTAGAGCTTCGAGTAGTAGCAGGGGATCTGTTCCTTCGTGCGGCCGCCGAGCAGCTTGAACACCGGCTTGCCAACGCTTTTGCCGAGGATGTCCCAGATCGCGATGTCGACCGCCGAGATCGCCGCCATCCCGATGCCCTTGCGGCCCCACGCGTGGGTTGCGCGGTACATCCGCTGGTTCAGGTATTCGTAGTCCCACGGGTCCTGGCCGATCACGAGCGGCGCGAGGTACTGGTCGATGATGACCTTCGCGACGTGCGGCGCGAGCGCGACGTTGCCGAGGCCGACGATGCCGTCGTCGGTCTCGACTTCGACGACCGTCCACGCATGGAAGCGGAACGTGCTCATCGTTTCCTGCGGCGCGTACAGCAGATCCATCGCATTCGAGCAGAAGTTGCCCTGGGGCGGAACGGTCTTGCCTTTCCACTGGAATACGCGAGCGCGTACGGAACGGATTTTCATGATGGTGTCTCCGGGAATCGATGTTGTCGTGTGTAAAGGGCGCGGGAACGTCACGCCGAAACGGTGGGCGTGCGGCGCGCGGCGCCCATCCGGCAGGCGATCTGCAGCGCCTGCCAGGTCGCGCCGACGTCGGCCGTGCCGCGGCCCGCGATGTCGTACGCGGTGCCGTGCGCGGGCGTCGTGATCGGCACGGGCAACCCGCCCTGCACGGTCACGCCGCGCGAGAAGCCGAGCAGCTTGATCGCGATCTGCCCCTGATCGTGGTACATCGTGACGATCGCCTGGTAGTCGCCGGCCTGCGCCTTCAGGAAGATCGTGTCGGCCGGGAACGGGCCGTGGAATGGTGCGTCGGTCGGCCAGTCGCGCGACTGCAGCTTGCGCACCGCCGGCTCGATGATGTCGACTTCCTCGCGGCCGCAGCTGCCGCCGTCGCCGCCGTGCGGGTTGAATGCGGCGATCGCCACCTTCGGCGCCGTGACGCCGTTCTCGAGCAGCGACCGGTAGATGAGTTCTGACGCCTGTTCGATTCGTTCGACACTCAACTGCGCCGCCGCATTCTTCAGCGGGATATGCGACGAGATCCGCGCGGTCCACAGCTCGCCGAGCGTATTGAACTCGCAGAAGTAGCCGGTCACGCCGAGCGCGGCGGCGAAGTGGTGCAGCTCGTCCTCGTGCTTCAGGCCGCCGAGCTTCATCGCGTACTTGTTCAGCGGCGCGAAGCAGATTGCGTCGATGTCGCCGGCGAGTGCGGCGTCCAGGCACTGGTCGAGCACGGCGAGCGTCGAGCGGCCGCCCGGCGCGCCGGCCTGGCCGACCTTGACCTGCGCGGGATCGACCGTATCGACCGCGACGAACGCGGCGCGCGCGGTCGACGGCCGGCCGCGCGCGGCGGCGAGCGATGCGACCGGGTCGACGTCGATGGAGACGCCGGCGACGCGCTGACCGGCTTCCCACAGCCAGCGGTCGCCGATCAGCACGAGATTCGCGCGGGCGGTCGCGTCGGGGCGGGCGAGCAGTTTCGCGATCAGTTCGGCGCCGATGCCGGCGGGGTCGCCGAGCGTCAGCGCGACGACGGGCCGGGTGGCGGTGGACGAGGGGGTGTTCATGCGGTGTCTCCGGTGGCGGCATGCGGCCGTTCGTTCGTCTACGGGGTTCATGCTAGGTAGACGGAATGAGTCGGTAAATTGAAAACTCTTGATGAATCGATAACCTGGAGTAATCAGAGATGGGCTCGATCGACCGACGAGATTCGACGCCGCAGTTGCTGAACCGGCTGCGCATGCGCCAGATCGCGCTGTTGCTGGCCGTGGACGAATGCTCGACGCTGCGTGCCGCGGCCGAGCAGATGGGCCTCACGCAACCGGCCGCGACGAAGATGCTGGCCGAGCTGGAGAGCGCGCTCGGCCAGCGGCTGTTCGATCGCATCGGGCGCGGGCTCGTGCTGAACCCGGCCGGCGAGCGCGTGCTCGGCTATTTCCGCGGCATCCGCGGCAGCATGGAGGCGCTGAACCGCGAGCTCGGCGAACTGCAGCTCGGCAGCGCGGGGCGACTCGCGATCGGCAGCATCATGGCGGCGTCGCCGGGGCGGCTGACCGAGGCGCTGGTGAGGTTGAAGGCGCGTTATCCGCTGCTCGCGATCGATATCGCGGTCGACACGAGCGACCGGCTGATGCCGCAGTTGCGTGAAGGTGTGCTCGAAGTGGTGATCGGGCGCCACGTCGGGACCGACTGCGACTTCCGCGTGGTGGACGACGAGGCGCTCGCGATCATCGCGGGTCGCGACCATCCGCTCGCGGGCTCGGGGCCCGTGGAATTCGACGCGCTGCTCGATTACGCGTGGATCCTGCAGCCGGCCGGCAGCCCGGCGCGCGAGGTCGTCGAGCGCGAGTTCCGCGCGCGTCACCAGCCGATGCCGCGCGGGCTCGTCGAAACGGGGTCGATCCTGACCACGATGAACCTCGTCGATCGTTCGTCGATGCTCGGCGTGATTCCGCTGACGGTCGCGCAGCGCAACGCGGCGCACGGGCTCGTCGCGATCATCGATTACACGCTCGAACAGAAGCTGCCGTCGTACGGCAGCCTCGTGCGGCGCGACCGGCCGCTGAGCATTCCCGCGCAGCAGTTTCTCGCGCTGTTTCACCGGGACGGGGCAGGGGATGACGGCGCCGCGTAATGGCGCGGCTTGCCAGCCGAGGCGGCCGAGTCAGCCGCGCCAGCCGCGTCGGCCGAGCAAGCCGCGCAGACCGAATCAGCCGAATCAGCCGAATCAGCCGAGCAGGCCGATCAAGCCGATCAAGCCGATCAAGCCGATCAAGCCGATCAAGCCGATCAAGCCGATCAAGCCGCGCTGGCCGACCCAGCCGACCCAGCCGACCCACCATCGCGGAACGCAGTGAAGCGTGACGGCGACGCCAGCAGGACGACTGCGGCAGGCGAACCGCGGCGAACGGATTCAGTGCGCCGACGGCGCGGCCGGCGCGTCCGCGAGCGCCGGTATCGATTCGGACAGCGCGCGGTCCGGGCGAATCCGCAGCGCGGCGACGATGCCGATCAGTAGCATCGCGACCGAGCCGATGAACGGCACCATCCAGCTGCCCGTGCGATCGACGAGATAGCCGAACAGGATCGGCGACAGGATTCCCGAGATCGCGGAGCCGGCGTTCATCATCCCGCTCGCGATGCCGGCGTGCGTCGGCGCGATGTCGCTCGGCACGGCCCAGATCGGTCCGATCGTCAGTTCGAGGCACAGGAACGACCCCGACAGGCACAGCGCGACGCCGGCCGTCGAGTGCACGAACGCGAGCGGCAGCAGGCAGACGAGCGCGCCGACGAAGCTTGTGACGATCACGCTTTGCCGCGACATCGCGAGATTGCCGGTCTTCCGATAGATGCGGTCGCACAGCCAGCCGCCGAGCGTGTCGCCGACGACGCCCGCGAAGAACACGCCGGACGCGAACAACGCGGTCGA
Organism: Burkholderia sp. AU32262; assembly: GCF_020419985.1. NCBI lineage: Bacteria > Pseudomonadati > Pseudomonadota > Betaproteobacteria > Burkholderiales > Burkholderiaceae > Burkholderia > Burkholderia sp. AU32262. The sequence continues at coordinate 72,806 of NZ_JAIZRS010000010.1, read as the reverse complement.
TTTCAGGTTCAAGCCCTGGCCGTTCAGGAAGAAGGTCGGCAACCACGTGAAGAACAGCCAGGCGGTCCAGCCGTAGCAGAAGTAGACGAAGATGGTCGGCGCCATGCGCCGGAACAGCGGCCCCCACGGCGTCGGGCCGGACGGTGCGGCACGGCGCGTTGCGCGCCTGCGGCCGTCGTCGTCGCCCACCGGATGCTCGCGGAAGCCGACGATCCACCACGCGAGCCAGACGAGCGTGACCGCACCGATCACGAAGAACGCGGCGCGCCACGACAGCCATGTCATCAGCGCGGCGACGATCGGCGGCGTGACCGCGTTGCCGAGCCGCGAGAAGGAGTGCGTGAAGCCCTGCACGACGCCGCGCCGCTCGCGCGGGAACCAGTGCGTGATCGCGCGGGCCTGGGCCGGCAGCGTCGCGCCTTCGCCGACGCCGAGCAGCAGGCGCGCGGCGAACAGCAGCGTGAGGCTGTGCACGAGCCCGGTCGTGAACGTGGAGACCACCCAGATCAGCCCGCAGCCGATCAGCGTGATGCGGGCGCCGAACCGGTCGGCGATCCAGCCGCCGCCGATCTGGCAGATCGCATACGAATACGCGAACGCGGAGAACGCGATGCCAAGCTCGGTATTCGACAGCCCGAGTTCGGCCTTGATCGCGCCGGCGGCGGTCGCGAGATTGACGCGATCGACGTACAGGATGAATGAAAGCGCGCACAGCAGCCACAGTGTGTGGCGCCGTTGACGGTGGTCGTTGGGCATCTGTCTCACTCCATGTTCGTGCGCGGCGTTGCAATGACGCTGCGTTCACGGGCCGGCCCAGCATCGCGCGGCGGCGGAGACACTGTCCAATGAATCTTTGGGATCAATCGATAACCCCAGGTGTTCATTTCCGTTTCACCCGCGCGGCTTCGGCGCGGTACGGACGCCGGCGACCGCGCGAGGCGAGGAACGGAGGGATTGCGCTACGTGGCCGTCGGTACGCGGCCGGGAAGGGGGACGGTGCCCGTGATGGCGTGCACGGCGCCGGGTTCAGCCCGCCGCTCGAACAGGCCGGGCGCGAACCGCGTGCGTGAGCGGGGAGCGGCGTCGTGCTACGCCGGAAAGCGCGCGCTATCGGGCGCCGGCACGAGATCGTCGGGCCACTGCACCTCGAACCGCGTGCCGCCCGCGCCGGTCGGCACGCACAGCGCTTCGCCGCGGTGCGCGCGCGCGATCGCCGCGACGACGGCGAGCCCGAGGCCCGTGCCGCCGGGTTGCGTCTCGTCGACGCGCCGGAATGCCTGGAACACGTGCGGCGCGAACTCGGCCGGGATGCCCGGGCCGTCGTCCTCGACGCGCAGCCGGCACATCCCGTTCTCGATGCGCGTCTGGATCCGGATCGCGCCGGGCACCGCGTGGCGGCGTGCGTTTTCCAGCAACGCGAGCAGCGCCTGGCGGATGCGGACCGGATCGCAGCGCATGTGCCGCGGGTCGAGATCGAATTCCGGATGCTGGCCGGCGGCCTGCAGCGCGTGCGCGAACGCGTCGACCACGGCGCGCACCTCGGCGGCGAGGTCGGTGTCGCGGATCTCGATGCTCAGGTGGCCGCTGTCGGCGAGGCTGACCACGCGCAGATCCTCGATCAGCCGCGTCAGCCCTTCGACCTGCGCGAGCAGGCTGCGGTACAGCGCGTCGCTCGGCGTGAACACGCCTTCGGCGAGGCCCTGCAGCCGCCCGCGCAGCACGGTCACGGGCGTGCGCAGTTCGTGCGCGATCGCCGCGTTCCAGAAGGTTTGCTCGGCGGTCACGCGCTGCAGCTCGCTCGCGAGCGCGTTGAAGTTGTCGGCGAGCAGCGCCGCTTCCTTCAGCGAACGGTCGCCGGCGACGGCGCGCGCCCCGAGATCGCCGCGCGCGACGCGGCGGATGCTGTCCGTCACCGAATTCAGCGGCACGAGGATGCGGCGCGACAGGTTGATCGCGACGACGACCGCGATCAACAGGCCGACCAGCGTGGTCGAGATGATCCACACCCACTCCGGCCCGCTCGGCAGCCAGCTCACCGTCTGGAACGACTGGGGCGAGTACTGGTACAGCAGGTAGTAGAACGCGTAGGCCGTCACGACGATCAGCACCGTGACGCCGAAGGCGATCGCACCCATCGTCAGCGCGATCTGGCGGCTCAGGCCATCGAGTCTCACTCGCCGCTCCACAGTTTGTAGCCGACGCCGCGCACGCTTGCCGGCACGCCCGCGACGCCGAGATCGTCGAGTTTCTTGCGCAGCTTGCTCACGTGGCTGTCGACCGTGCGCTCCAGCGCGTCGCCTTCCGGCAGGCAGGTGGCCATCAGCTCGGCGCGGCTGAACACGCGGCGCGGCGCGCGCGCGAGCTGCGCAAGCAGCTTGAATTCGGTGAGCGTCAGCACGAGCGTGCGGCGCGTGCCGTCGATTTCGACCGTCGCTTCGTGGTGCTCGAGATCGATCTCGAACGGCGCCGCGCGCAGCACGCGCTGTTCGTCCTGGCGCGCGCCGCCCATCGACCGGCGCAGCACGGCCTGCGCGCGCGCGACGACTTCGGCGGGGTTGAACGGCTTGACCACGTAATCGTCGGCGCCGATGCGCAGCCCGGTCAGCTTGTCGATGTCCTGGTCGAGCGCGGTCAGCATGATGACCGGCGTGTCGCCGCGATGGCGGATCTCGGCGAGCACCTTCCAGCCGTCGACGTGCGGCATCTGCACGTCGAGCAGCACGAGGTCGGGCTTCAGCGACAGGTGGAGTTCGAGTGCGCGGCGGCCGTCGGCGGCGTGCACGGTGCGCAGGCCGTTGCGCGCGAAATAGGCGATCAGGATCTCGGCGATCTCGGGTTCGTCCTCGGCGATGAGGACGAGCGCTTGCGCGCCTTGGCCGGCGCCGGCAGATGAAGAAAATTCGGGCATGGCCACTCGTTCGGATCCATCGGGGTTCCATTGGATCGCCATACTACCGTACGGCCCGGTCGATCGATTGGAGACGGGCGGCCACGCCCCGGCGAGACGCCGCCCCAGGCGGCGCAAACCGTCAGTGCCCGACTTCCTTCAGCAGCGCGGCGGCCGCGAGCTTGCCGACGCCGTTCGACGCGAGCGGGCTGTCGCCCGTGATCAGTTTGCGGTCCTGATGGCAGCGGCCGGTCATGTCCTTGTTCAGCACGCGCGCGCCGAGCTTTTCGAGGCTTTGCGCGACGAGCCACGGCAGCGGGCCCGGCATGTAGCCGATGTCGAGGTTCGGCCCGGTGTCGAGCGCATCCGGAAACACGCACATCTCGTAGTCTTTGAACGGGTAGTCGCGCGGATCTTCGTCGACGGCGGCCGACAGCAGGCATGCGGGCCCGTGACACAGCGTGATGATGTGCCGGTCGTGGTCGAGCGCCCAGCGCAGCGTACGCTTGACGTCCTTGCTGTGCGGAATGCCGGCGAGCACGCCATGGCCGCCGGGAATGAACACCGCGATATACGGCGAATCGGCGCCGGGATGCTGGTCGAGCACGTCGGACAGCTTGAGCGGCGTCTTCAGCTTCGGCAGGTACTTGCGGTAGGTGCTCTGCACGGCTTCGTCGTCCCGCGGCATCGCCCAGAGTTCGAGCTTGGCCGGATTGCCGGACAGCGTCGCGATGTCGATCTCGAAGCCGGCCTTGTCCATGTGGTGCATCGGCAGCAGCATCTCGACCGGATGATTGCCGGTCGAGAACATCTTGCCGTTCGTCATCAGGACGTAGCGCTCGTCGGTCGCGATCATCAGAACTTTCCACTTGCCGCCGGTGTACGGATTCGGATAATCCGCGCCGTCGAAGTCCGTCTTCGACGACGTGTACTGCGACAGCGAATATGGCGACGGGAAATACGCATTGTTCTCCGCCGGGTCGGGTGCGGGCGTGCGGCTCATCTGCGTCGTGTCGGAAGTCATGGCTGCTCCTTGCTGGGGAGATGGGGTAGGTGGCGGGCGCGAGCCGGTGGCCGCATGCGCGAGCCGGAGCGGGCGATCCCGCATCGGCGGCGCGGCGTTCCGGTCATGTCCGGTCGGGTGAACGGGCACCCCACGGGAAGGATACGCGCTGCGATGCATCTTACAGCGGCGTGTTGCGGCGAGCGCCTCCCCGAACGGGTGGGTATCGCGTGCCAATCGCCGTGTTACGTGCACGGGCGGCCGGCGGCCGGTTTCGACAAGGGCTGGCTCCCCCCGGACAGGGGGGACGCGAAAGCCGGGCGGTCCGGTATCGTGGCCGCACGCTCGACGACCCGACCGGTCGCCCATGGAGACACTCATGAATTCCTCGTACCCGTACCCGCAAGTCGAACCGGCGCCGTCCGCCCACGCATATCCGCTGCTAATCAAGCAGTTACTTCACGCGCCGCTGGCGACGCGGCCCGAGCAGGAGATCGTGTACGGCGACCGCGTCCGGCACGACTACTGGGCGTTCCGGCATCGCATCGGGCAGCTCGCGAGCGGGCTGTCGTCGATCGGCGTCGGCGCGGGCGACGTCGTCGCCGTGCTGGATTGGGACAGCCATCGCTACCTCGAGTGCTACCACGCGATTCCGATGATGGGCGCGGTGCTGATGACGGCCAATGTCCGGCTGTCGCCCGACCAGTTGCTGTATACGCTCGACCATTCGGGTGCACGCGTGGTGCTGGTTCACCGCGATTTCCTGCCGTTGCTGGCGGGCATGCGCGACCGGCTCGACTCGGTGCGGCACGTCGTGCTGATCGCCGACGGCGACGACATCGACCTGCCTGACGGCTTCGCCGACGAATACGAGCGGCTCGTCGCGGCCGGTTCGCCCGATTTCGCGTTCCCCGATTTCGACGAGCACACCCGCGCGACGACGTTCTACACGACGGGCACCACCGGCCTGCCGAAGGCCGTCGCGTTCACGCATCGCCAGCTCGTGCTGCATACGCTCGCGGGCATGGCGGCGTTGTCGAGCGCGCGCGATCGCGGCCGCGTGCATCGCGACGACGTCTACATGCCGATCACGCCGATGTTCCACGTGCACGCATGGGGGATGCCTTACATCGCGACCGCGCTCGGGCTCAAGCAGGTCTATCCGGGCCGTTATTCGCCGGACGGACTGGTCGCGCTGATCGCGCGCGAAGCGGTAACGTTCTCGCATTGCGTGCCGACGCTGCTCGCGATGATTCTCGACAGCCCGGCGTCGGCGGCGGCCGACCTGTCGGCGTGGAAGGTGATCGTCGGCGGCTCGCCGCTGTCCGACGGGCTCGCGCGGGCAGCGCTCGCGCGCGGGATCGAGGTCTACACCGGATACGGGATGTCGGAAACCTGCCCGCTGATGACGATCGCGCAGATCGACCCGCCGCGGGCGGGCGGCGGCGCGTCGGCCGACGACGACATCGTGCGCCGGACGAAGGCGGGCTTGCCGTTGCCGCTCGTCGACCTGCGCATCGTCGACGCGCAGTGTCGCGACGTGCCGCACGACGGCCGGTCGGCGGGCGAGGTCGTCGTGCGGATGCCGTGGGCGACGCCCGGCTATCTCGGCGACGCGCAGGCGTCGGCCGCGCTGTGGGCGGGCGGCTACCTGCATACGAACGACATCGGCGTGATCGATCCCGACGGCCGGCTGCAGATCACCGACCGGATCAAGGACGTGATCAAGACGGGCGGCGAATGGGTGTCGTCGCTCGAACTCGAGGACATCCTGTCGCGCCACCCGGCCGTGCGGGAGGCAGCGGTGATCGGCGTGAAGGATGCGCGCTGGGGCGAGCGTCCGCTCGCGCTGGTCGTCCTGACCGACGAGCAGGTCGGCCGCGTCGGGCCGGACGAGCTGAAAGCGCATGTGAAGCAGGTGGCCGACCGCGGGCTGATCTCGCGCTATGCGGTGCCGGAACGGCTGCTGATCGTCGACGCGATCGAGAAGACGAGCGTCGGGAAGATCGACAAGCGCGCGCTGCGCGAGCGCTACCAGCCCGATTGAGCGGCGCGCCCGGCCGCCGCCGGCGCCGGCCGCTCGGGACGAGGCGACTTCCTCGCCGCCGGATACCCCCCGAATGGGGGGGGCTGAACAGCGCGCGCCGGTTCGAGAACAATGCGGGTCCCATGTCGCGGCCGATATGCGCAGCGTGCGCACACGCCGGTACGGACATCACCTACTTTTGACGGCCGGCGCCGAATCGTTATGCTGTTTGCTGCGCACGGCGAGACCGGGCTCGGTCGACGGCTTCGCTCGCGGTGCCGGCGGACACGCGATCAGCGCGAGGAGAACAGGAGCAGCATGGCGCCGACGGACAGCAGACAACCGGCCCACCCGCCGGACACCGATGCGATCGAAGTGCTGGTGCGCACGAAGCTGGCGCCGGCGTCGGCCCGCGGGATCGTGGCGCGCATCGCGCGGCTCGGGCGGCTCGGGCGTGGCCTGGACCGTCGGCTGACGCTCGTGAGCGCGCCGGCCGGTTACGGCAAGACCACGCTGCTGGCGGAGTGGCGCCAGGCACTGGTGGCGTCGGGCGTGAAAGTCGCGTGGGTGAGTCTCGACCAGGACGACGACAACGCGTCGATCTTCGCGTCATACGTGGTCGCCGCGATCGTCGACGCGACCGGCGGCGTCGGCGCTCGCGCGCGGCAGTTGTTGCGCGATCGCGCGCTGATTCCGCTGAAGACCGTATTCGACGAACTGCTCAACGAACTGGACAGCGCGGGCGTCGATCTGTTCCTGATGCTCGACGACTTCGATCGCCTCGCGTCGCCGGTCATCCACGACGCGATGTTCGATCTGCTGCGCTACGCGCCGTCGAACCTGCATGTCGTGCTGTCGTGCCGCTCGGTGCCCGCGTTGCCGCTCAGCTATTTCGAGTCGCGCGACGAGCTGGTGCGGGTGGACGAGAACGACCTGCGCTTCGACGACGCGGAGACGCGCGCATTCTTCGAGCGGGTGGCCGGCAAGCCGCTCAATGCGGAAAACGTCGGGCGCCTTCGCGCGGCGACCGAAGGCTGGGTGTCGGGCCTGCAACTGGCGGCCCTGGCGCTGCACGACGACAGCGACGCGGCGCGCGTGGCCGAACAGGTTGGCCGCGCGCGGGCCGGCATCGCCGCGTACATGAACGAGAACGTGATGACGCAGGTGCCGGACGCGATCCGCCACTTCCTGCTGCATACGGCGGTGCTCGACCGGATGACGCCGGCGCTGTGCGATGCGCTGACCGGTCGCGACGATGCGCTCGACTGCCTCGAATGGCTGAGCGCGCACAACCTCTTCATCCGGTCGATCGACGGCGACCGCCAGCGCTACCGTTATCACGCGCTGTTCCTGCACTACCTGCGGGAGGAGCTGGCGCTGCGGGAGCCCGGCGCGGTGGCCGCGCTGCATCGCCGCGCGAGCGCGTGGTACGCGGCCGAGCGGCAATGGCCGGACGCGGTCAGGCACGCGCTCGCGGCCGGCGACTTCGACGCGGCCGCCGGCTGGGTCGAGGCGTGCGCGATGAAGCTCATCGCGTCGAGCGACGTGCGTACCGTGCTCGACTGGGTGTCGCGCCTGCCCGCGCAGGCGCTGACGGGCCGCCTGCGGCTGCGGATCGCGCATACGTGGGCGCTCGCGCTGTCGATGCAGATCGTCGATGCGCGGCGCGCGCTGGAAGCGCTGGAAGCCGACATCGAGATCGGGCGGCTCGATACCGATGCCGTCACGGCGACCGAACTGCTGGCCGTGCGCGCGCTGATCGCCGGGCTGTCGGATCGCGGCATCGAATCGCTGCAGCTCGGCGAGCGCGTGCTGGCGGCCGCACCGCCGGCCGGTTCCTGGGTCGAGCAGATCGGGCAGACGACACTGATCTTCGGGCTGGGCTACGCGGGCCGCCTCGGCGACGTGCTGGATCTCGGCGCGCGCGGAGCACGCGGGGTCGGGGCACGAGCCGCTTTACGCGAACGTGTACCGCCAGAACATGGCGGGCCTGGCCGAGTTCGTCGCCGGGCGGCTGCACGACGCGTCGAAGACGTTCGAGACGGCACTGCGGGCCGCCGAACGCTCGGCGGGGCGCCTGTCGGCGGCGACGGCGCTGTCGGCCGGCTACCTGTCGGCGATCTATTACGAATGGAACGACTGGGCGAAGGTGCGCGACGCCCAGGCCGACCGCTTCGACATCGCGATGCAGGCTTGTTCGCTCGGGCCGTTGCTGAGGTTCATGCAGACTGCCGCGCTGCTGCAATTCCGGTCGGGGAACGACGCGCGCGCGCACGACATACTCGACGAAGCCGATCACATCGCATGCAGCCGGCAATGGCTGCGGTTGCGCGTCGCATGCATGGCGACCGGCATCCGGCTGCATCTCGCCGCCGGCCAGCCGACGCAGGCCCATCGTGTGGGGCGCGCGCTGGCGTCGCTGGTGTCGCCCGTGCCGCCGGACGAAGCGTCGAGCCACGTCGAGACGTGGCAGATGGCGCAATCCGCGCAGGCAAGGCTGCTGTTTGCCGATGCGCGCGCGAACGAAGCCGCGCAGTGCATGGCGACCGTGCATGCGGTGCTGGCCGCGCGCGGATTCGACTGGTTCGCGGCGCAGGCCGCCGTGTTGCATGCGATCGCGCTCGATCAGGCGGGCGACGAAAGCGCGGCGCTCGCGGCGTTGGCGCGTGCGCTCGAATACGGCCAGGGCAACGGGCTCGTCCGAACCTTCGTCGACGAAGGGGCGGCGGCCGAGCGTCTGCTGGCGCGCGTACAGAAGCGTGCCGACCGCTTTCCGGCAGTCGGCGCGTGGTATCTGCGCGATCTGGCCCGTGCGTTCGACGCGCAGCGGGCATCGAGCGGGGCGCCGGCCGCGCGGCAGGGTGCGCCCGGCAACCTCAGCGCCCGTGAAGTCGAGATTCTCGACTACGTCGCGCGCGGCCTGTCGAACAAGGAAATCGCCCGCGCGCTGCGCGTCGCGCCGGAGACGATCAAGTGGCACCTGAAGAACATCTTCGAGAAGCTCAACGTGACGTCGCGCATCCAGGCGGTGCGCAGCGGGCTGGCGCTCGATGCGTCACGGGTGCGACGCGACGACGAATGACCGGCTGACGCGGCGCCGCCCGCGTCAGCCGTGCGCGGCGAACGCGGCCACGATCTCGTCGATCGCCGCGCGGATCCGTGCGGTGTGGCGCAGGTCGCGGTGCGTGACGAGCCAGACCTCGTACGGCGACTCCCGCACGCGGTCCGGCCAGATGCGTGCGAGCCCGTCGCGCTCCCCCATGTGGACGGGAATCTCGCCGACGCCGAGGCCCGCGCGCAGCGCCGCGCGCAGCATCAGGTTCGAGTTCGTGCGCGTGACGATGCGCCCGCCGTCGATCGGTTCGCCGGCGAGGGTGGGCTTGCGGCTGGCCTCGACGTACGGCTGGTAGACGGCGAGGTCGTGGCCCGCGAACGCGCGGCCGCGCTCGGGCTCGCCGTGCCGGTGCAGATAGTCGGGCGACGCGAACAGGCCCATGTCCCAGCGTGCGAGACGGCGCGCGACCAGATCGGGGTTCTCGGGCCGCACCGTGCGGATCGCGATATCGGCTTCGCGTTTCGCGAGATTCAGGATGTGGGTCGACGTGTTCAGCGCGACGGAGACGTCGGGATGTTTCGCGTGCAGCCGCGCGATCGACGGCATCACGAACTCGATCGCGAGCGCGTCGGTCGTCGTGATCTTCACCTCGCCGGCGAGCCGCCGGTCGACGCCCTGCGTCAGCCGCACCAGCTCGTGCGCGTGCTGCTCCATCGCCTCGGCGGCGCGCAGCGCCAGTTCGCCGACCGGCGTGGGCAGATAGCCTTTCGACGAGCGCAGGAACAGCGTCGCGCCGAGCATGTGCTCGAGCGTCGCGAGCCGCCGCCCGACCGTCGCCTGATCGACGCCGAGCGTGCGCGCCGCGCGGCGCAGCGTGCGCTCGCGATGGATCGCAAGAAAGACGCGCGCGTCGTCCCAGTTCATCGTGTGTCCCGACTGATGCATTTTTGCATTCCCCGACCGGTAATTCGCTGCGTGCCCGCACGCGGCATCGCCCATAGACTGGCTTCACTTACATGGCGATGCCGCGATTCGGGGATGGCCCGCGAATCGGCCGTGCATCGACGAACGTTGAGGATCATATCGTGACTGATGACGCGAACGCCCTTCCCACCCACATGACGGCGATCGAAATCGTGCGTCCCGGCGGCCCCGACGTGCTCGTGCCCGCGACCCGCGCCGTACCGGCGCCTGGCCCCGGCGACGTGCTGATCCGGATTCACGCGGCCGGCGTCAACGGCCCCGACGTATTCCAGCGCAAGGGGCTGTACGATCCGCCGCCTGGCGCGTCCGACATTCCCGGCCTCGAGATCGCCGGCGAGGTCGTCGCGATCGGGCGCGACGTCACGCGGTTCGCCGTCGGCGATCATGTCTGCGCGCTGATTCCCGGCGGCGGCTACGCGGAGTACGCGGTGGCGAACGAGAGCAACACGCTCGCGATTCCCGACGGCCTCGGGATGGCCGAGGCGGCGGCGCTGCCGGAAACCTTCATGACGGTGTGGCTGAATCTGTTTCAGCGCGGCGGGTTCAAAGCCGGCGAAAGCGTGCTGATCCACGGCGGCGCGTCGGGCATCGGCACGACGGCGACGATGCTGGCGAAGGCGTTCGGCGCATCGGCGATCGTCACGACCGTCGGGTCGGACGCGCAGCGCGACGCGAGCATGCGGCTCGGCGCGGATCTCGCGATCGACTATCGCAGCGAGGATTTCGTCGATGCGGTCGCGCGCTTCACGGGCGGCAAGGGTGTCGACGTGGTCGTCGACATCATCGCGGGCGACTACGTCGCGCGTAATTTCGCGGCGGCCGCGATGAACGGGCGCATCGTGCAGATCGGCGTGATCAATGGCCCCGCGAAGGAGCTCGACCTGTTTCCGATGCTGACGAAGCGGCTCACGCACATCGGCTCGACGCTGCGCTCGCGCACCTACGCGGAGAAGGCGCAGATCATTCGCGAGCTCGAGGAGGCCGTGTGGCCGCTGATCCGGCAAGGCACGGTCAAGCCGCAGGTCTATCGGCTGTTCGATCTGCGCGACGCGCGCGCGGCGCACGAGCTGATGGATTCGGGGCGGCATATCGGCAAGATCGTGCTGGCGACGCCGGCCGCGGATCGTTCGATTCGGGCGGCCGTCGATGCAAACGCCAAGCATTCCACATGATCGGCCGACGCTTCAGCCCCCCGGTCGGGGGGCTGAAGCCGCGGCGCGGATGGCCCGACAATCGACGACATCGAATGCGCCGCCGCGCTCCGCCGGCGCGTCGCATGGATGCAGCACCGGACCGGACGATCAATCGAAATGGACATGCTCGAAAACATGCGGACATTCGTGCGCGTCGTGCAGGCCGGCAGCTTCACCGCCGTCGCGAAACAGGCCGATATGGCGACCGCGCAGGTGTCGCGGGCCGTCGCGAGCCTGGAGGCGTATGCGCAGATTCGGCTGCTGAACCGGACTACCCGAAAAATCGCGCTGACCGACAGCGGGCGCCGCTATTTCGAGCGCCTGCAATCGATCCTGGGCGAGGTCGACCAGGCGAATGCCGAGGCCCGGAACGCGCTGATCCGTCCGTACGGACGCTTGCGCGTGCATACGATGCCGGGGCTCGGACAGAGCCACGTGACCGCGTCGGCGGTCGCCTATCGGGCGCGCTTCCCCGAAGTCGCCATCGAGATGACTTATTCGCAACGGATGCCCAATCTCGTCGAGGAAGGCTACGACGTCTCGGTCGTGACGGCCGCGAGCCTGCCCGACTCCGCCTGCATCGCGCATTCATGCGGCACGTCCTTCAGCGTGCTGGTCGCGTCGCCGGCCTATCTCGCCCGCTACGGCGCGCCGTCCGTGCCCGCCGACCTGGCGCGCCATACCTGCCTGCGCCTCGACACGCCGGCGGAAGCGAACGACGAATGGCTGCTGCACGGCCCCGGCGGCCAGACCGCGTCGCATGCGGTAACGGCCGCGCCGTTTCACGCGAATGCGCCGGAAGCGCTGTCGATCGCGCTGTGTGCGGGACTCGGCATCGGCTCGCTCGCGATCTATTCGGCGATCGACGACCTGCGCAGCGGGCGGCTCGTGCGCGTGCTGCCGGACTACCGGCTGACGATGCTCGACGTGTACGCGATGTATGCGTCGCGCCGCTTCGTGGACGCGAAGGTCCGCACTTTCATCGACCATCTGCGTGCGACGTTGTCGCCCGCGCTGAAAGCCGACGTGCGTGCGCTTGACGCGCTCACGGCGCCGCACGGGCGCGACCGCGCCCGTGGGTTGTCCGGTGTCACGGCCTGACGGCCGGCCCATTCGTCGTACCCGTTCGTTCCTGTCCAGGAGAATCCGATGAAGTCCCGTTTTGCAATCGTCGTTGCAGGTTTCGTTGCGTTGTCGCCGCTGGCCGGTCATGCGCAGTCCGCCACGGCCGCCGCACCCGCCGAGCAGGCGGCGTCGGCGCCCGCGTCGCCACGCGCGGCAAAGAAGGCCGAACGCGCGGCCGACCGTGCATTCGCGAAGAAGGTTCGCCAGGCGATCGTCAGAGCGCCCGGCGTCGGCCATGCGCAAGTCACCGTGTTCGCGAACGCGAAGACGGGCGACGTGACGCTGGCCGGGCAGATCACCGACGAGTCCCAGGATCGGGCCGCAGTGGATGCGGCCCGCCGGGTACCGGGCGTGACGTCGGTGAAGAGCAGGCTCCAGTTGCGTCTGGAGGGCGGCCAGTAACGGGCCGCGTCGACGGCATCGGGTGCATGTCTTCGCGGGCTTCGTCGTGTAAAGAATCCACGGCGAAGGCTGCGGAAGGCACGCACCCGTGCCGGCTGTGACGCGTCCCCTCGCCGGTGCCGGAGCGTCAGATCCGACCGAGCAGCACCAGTATCACGACAATGACGACGATCAGCCCGACGGTCCCCGATGGCCAGTAGCCCCAGCTTCGGCTATGCGGCCATGCAGGAAATGCTCCGATGAGCAGCAGAATCAGAACGATGATGAGGATCGTACCGAGCATCGCATCCCTCCTGGATTTATTCGACACGGTGTGGGCTGACGCAATTCGCGTGCCGCGACGCGGTGGCCGACGAAAGCGGGCGCGAGGGCGTCGTTTGGATGCTCGGTATTCACACGATGAATACGCGGTGATTCAGAAAATAAATTTCAAAAATGCCCGCCCGGTCGCTATGCTGGGCCTTCGGTTTTCCCTCAGGCGAGCGCAATGGCTGAACTCTTTCTGGTACGGCACGGGCAGGCGTCGTTCGGCACCGACGACTACGACCGGCTTTCCGCGGCGGGCGACCAGCAGGGCGCCTGGCTCGGCGAATACTTCGCGCGGCAGGGCCTGACGTTCGACCGCGTGATCTGCGGCACGATGAACCGTCATGCGCAGACGGTCGCCGCGATCCTGCGCGGGATGGGCCGCGAAGGCGTCGCGGTCGACCGCCATCCGGGCCTGAACGAATACGATTTCCACGGCCTGTTCGCGGCAGCCGCCAGCGACTACCCGGAGATCGCGCGGCTCGCGGCCGGCTCGATGAAGGAGCACTTTCGCGCGCTGCGGCAGGTGCTGCAACTGTGGACCGAGGACAAGCTAGGCGATGCGGCGCCCGAAACCTGGGCTCATTTCCAGCAGCGCGTGGCCGCCGCGCGCGCGGCGATCCGCGCAGGCGGCGGCCGGCGCGTGCTGGCGGTGAGCTCCGGCGGCCCGATCGCGGTGACCGTGCAGCAGGTGCTCGCGGCGCCGCCGTCGAGCGCGATCGCGCTGAACTTGCAGATCCGCAACAGCAGTCTTTCGCAGTTTTTCTTCAACGCCGACGCGTTCCACCTCGCGTCGTTCAACGGTATCCCGCATCTGGAGGATCCCGAACGACACGCGTTGCGCACCTACGGCTGACCCACGAACGATCGCGACGATGACGAACCCTTCCCAGCAACTCGACGTAGCCCGCCTCACGCGCTATCTGGAAACGCACGTGCCGGGCTTCGAAGGCCCGGTCGACACGGAGAAGTTTGCCGGCGGCCAGTCGAATCCGACTTTCCTGCTGAGCGCGAAGAGCGGCCGCTACGTGCTGCGCCGCCAGCCGCCGGGCGAACTGCTGAAATCCGCGCACGCGGTCGACCGCGAATTCCGCGTGCTCACCGCGCTGTCGGGCACCGCGGTGCCGGTCGCGCGTCCGTATCACCTGTGCGAAGACCGCGACGTGATCGGCAGCCTGTTCTACGTGATGAGTTTCGAGGATGGCCGGATCTTCTGGGATCCCGCGCTGCCGGAACTGCCGAAGGCCGAGCGCGCGACCTGCTACGACGCGCTCTTGCAGACGATGGCCGCGCTGCACGACGTCGACGTCGACGCGGTGGGCCTCGCCGATTACGGCCGCCCCGGCAACTACTTCGAGCGGCAGATCGGCGTGTGGACGAAGCAGTATCGGGCGGCCGAAACGGGGCGCCTCGACGCGATGGAGACGCTGATCGACTGGCTGCCGAAAGCGTGCCCCGAGGACACGGGCCGGCCGGCGCTCGTGCACGGCGATTTCCGGATCGACAACCTGATGTTCGCGCGCGACGGCTATCGCGTGCAGGCCGTGCTCGACTGGGAGCTGTCGACGCTCGGCAACCCGCTCGCCGATCTCGCGTATTTCTGCATGTGCCTGCGGCTGCCGTCCGGCGGGCAGGTGCGCGGGCTCGCGGGCCAGGATCGCGCGGCGCTCGGGATTCCCGACGAAGCGGCGATCGTCGCGCGCTACTGCGAACTGCGCGGCATCGCGCCGATCCGCGACTGGCATTTCTACCTCGCCTTCAGTTTCTTCCGGCTCGCGGCGATCGCGCAGGGCGTGAAGGCGCGCGCGCTGCAGGGCAACGCATCGAGCGAGCAGGCGCTGCGCGTGGGCGAAATGGCCGGCCGGCTCGCCGAGCTGGCCGTCGGCGTGATCGACGCGCATCGCTGAGCTCGCCTGCGAAGCGTCGCGATTGCGACGCTCGTCGAGCGGCGACACGACAACACAATCAATGGAGGAGCACAGCAACATGGCAACGAACCTGTTCGACCTGACGGGCAAGATCGCACTGGTGACGGGCGCGAGCCGCGGCATCGGCGAGGAAATCGCGAAGCTGCTCGCGGAGCAAGGCGCGCACGTGATCGTGTCGAGCCGCAAGCTCGACGACTGCCAGGCGGTTGCGGACGCAATCATCGCGGCGGGCGGTCGCGCCGAAGCGCTGGCGTGCCACGTCGGGCGGCTGGAGGACATCGCCGCGACGTTCGAGCACATCCGCGGCAAGCACGGCCGCCTCGACATCCTCGTGAACAACGCAGCCGCGAACCCGTATTTCGGGCACATCCTCGATACCGATCTCGCCGCGTACGAGAAGACCGTCGACGTGAACATCCGCGGCTACTTCTTCATGTCGGTCGAAGCCGGCAAGCTGATGAAGACGCACGGCGGCGGCGCGATCGTCAACACAGCGTCGGTGAATGCGTTGCAGCCGGGCGACCGGCAAGGCATCTACTCGATCACGAAGGCGGCCGTCGTCAACATGACGAAGGCGTTCGCGAAGGAATGCGGGCCGCTCGGCATCCGCGTGAATGCGCTGCTGCCGGGGCTCACGAAGACGAAGTTCGCGGGCGCGCTGTTCGCCGACAAGGACATCTACGAGACCTGGAAGGCGAAGATTCCGCTGCGCCGCCACGCGGAGCCGCGCGAAATGGCCGGCACCGTGCTGTATCTCGTGTCGGATGCGGCGAGCTATACGAACGGCGAATGCATCGTCGTCGACGGCGGCCTGACGATCTGAGCGCGCGATGAAACTCGACAGCTACGCGGGCCAGGCCGTGATGATCACCGGCGCCGCGAGCGGCTTCGGCGCGCTGCTCGCGAGCGAACTCGCCGCGATGGGCGCGCGGCTCGCGCTCGGCGACCTGAACGGCGAAGCGCTCGAACGCGTGGCCGCGCCGCTGCACGCGGGCGGCGCCGACGTGATCGCGCAGCGCTGCGACGTGCGCATCGAAGCTGACGTCGCAGCGCTCGTGCATGAAGCCGTCGCGCGCTTCGGGCGGCTCGACGTCGGCATCAACAACGCGGGCATCGCACCGCCGATGAAGGCGCTGATCGACACCGACGAAGCCGACCTCGACCTGAGCTTCGCGGTGAATGCGAAGGGCGTGTTCTTCGGGATGAAGCACCAGATTCGCCAGATGCTCGCGCAGCGCGAAGGCGTGATCCTGAACGTCGCGTCGATGGCCGGCCTCGGTGGCGCGCCGAAGCTGGCCGCGTACGCGGCGTCGAAACATGCGGTGGTCGGGCTCACGAAGACGGCCGCGCTCGAATACGCGCGCCACGGCATCCGCGTGAACGCGGTGTGTCCGTTCTATAGCACGACGCCGATGGTCACGGACAGCGACATCGGCGAGCGCCAGGATTTCCTCGCGCAGGGCTCGCCGATGAAGCGGCTCGGCCGGCCCGACGAAATCGTCGCGACGATGCTGACGCTGTGCGCGAAGGAAAACACGTATCTGACCGGGCAGGCCGTCGCCGTCGACGGCGGCGTCTCGGCCTTCTGAACCGAACGAACGGAAACACGAAAATCTCGAGGAGTCGATCATGGACTTTGGCTACACCCCGAAAGTGGAAGCACTGCGCGAACGCGTGCGCGCCTTCATGGATGCGCACATCGTGCCGCGTATCCGCCAGTGGAACGACGAAGTGCACGCGGGCCAGTATCCGGTGTCGTTCATGGAGGAGCTGAAGGAGCGCGCGAAAGCGGAGGGGCTGTGGAACCTGTTCCTGCCGCATCTGAAGGATGATGAGCCCGGCACGGGCCTGACGAACCTCGAATACGCGCCGCTCGCCGAGATCATGGGGCGCGTGAGCTGGGCGTCGGAAGTGTTCAACTGCAACGCGCCGGATACCGGCAACATGGAGCTGCTGCACATGTTCGCGACGCCCGAGCAGCGCGAACAGTGGCTGCTGCCGCTGCTGCGCGGGGAAATCCGTTCGGCGTTCGCGATGACGGAGCCCGACGTCGCGTCGTCGGATGCGACCAACATCACGACCCGCATCGAGCGCGTGGGCGACGACTACGTGATCAACGGCCGCAAGTGGTTCATCACGAACGCCGCGCATCCGAACTGCAAGATCTTCATCGTGATGGGCAAGACCGATCCCGACGCGGAATCGCACCAGCAGCAGAGCATGATCCTCGTGCCGCGCGACACGCCGGGCGTGACGGTCGTGCGCAACATCACGGTGGTCAATCACTACGCACCCGAAGGGCACTGCGAGATCACGTTCGACAACGTCCGCGTGCCGGCGCGCAACCTGCTCGGCGAGGAAGGCAGCGGCTTCGCGCTTGCGCAGGCGCGCCTCGGGCCGGGCCGTATCCACCACTGCATGCGCTCGATCGGCGCGGCCGAGCTGGCGCTGGAGCTGATGGTCGACCGCGCGCAGTCGCGCGTCGCGTTCGGCAAGCCGCTGAACCGGCACGGCACCGTCGGCGAATGGATCGCGCGTTCGCGCATCGAGATCGACCAGGCGCGCCTGCTGGTGCTGAAGGCCGCGTGGATGATCGACAAGGTCGGCGCGAAGGTCGCGCGCAAGGAAATTTCGATGATCAAGGCGCTCGTGCCGACCGTCTACACGGACGTGTGCGACCGCGCGATGCAGGTGTTCGGCGCGGCCGGGCTGAGCCCCGATACGCCGCTGGCCGACCTGTGGACCTGGGGCCGCGCGCTGCGCTTCGCCGACGGTCCGGACGAGGTGCACCTGCAGGCGATCGCGCGGATGGAGATCAAGGACGGCGAACCCGGTTCGACCGCGCCGTATCTGACGCCGCCGCCGCGCGGGTGAGCGGCGCGACGTGGACGAACGAATGGCGCCCGCCGTAAGATCTCGGCAAGGAGATTCGGCGATGCGTCTTTCGAAGATTGATCTGAACCTGTTCGTCGTATTCGAGGCGATCTACAACAAGCGCAACCTGACGCGCGCGGCCGAGGTGCTGAACCTCACGCAGCCGGCCGTCAGCAACGCGCTGGCGCGGCTGCGCAAGACGCTGAACGATCCGCTGTTCGTCAGCACGCCGGCCGGGATGATGCCGACGCCGATGGCCGAGAACATCGTCGGTCGCGTGCGCGAGGCGCTGCAACTGCTCGATTCGAGCGCGCACGAAGGCGACGTGTTCGATCCGGCCTCGTCCGAGCGCGTGTTCCGGCTCAGCATGAGCGACCTGACCGAAGCGCTGCTGCTGCCGGCGCTCGGCGAGCTGCTGCAGGCGCATGCGCCCGGCATGCACGTGCGCAGCTATACGATGGACCGCCGCGAAGTCGCGACCGCGCTCGCGAACGGCTCGGTCGACATCGCGATCGACGCGCCGCTGATCGGCGATCCGCATCTGCACCAGGCGTTGCTCGTGCAGGACCGCTACGCGTGCATGATCCGCGACGATCATCCGTTCAAGGGCGACACGCTGACCATGGACGACTACCTGTCGATGGGGCACATCCACGTGTCGAGCCGCCGCAAGGGCAGCGGGCACGTCGACGCGGAACTGACGCGGCTCGGGCTGCGCCGCAACATCCAGATGCGCGTGCAGCACTACATGGTCGCGCCGCTGATCGCGATGCGCGGCGATCTCGCGTTGACGGCGCCGTTGCGGCTCTTGCAACGCTATCCGGCGCGGATTCTCGAACTGCCGTTCGAGATGCCGCGGCTCGACTACTTCTGCTACTGGCATCGCAGCGCCGATCAGGATCAGGGGAGCCGGTGGCTGCGCGAGCAGTTGATGGCGCTGATGGGTGGGATGGGCGAGGGGCGGTGACGCGTGTCGCGCGTTCGCCGATACCTCAGTGCCGCTCAATACGAATCGTCGTCGAAGCGCGACGATGCCGGCCGGCGCTTCATGTCCTTCAACCGGCCCCGGACCTGTTCCGGATCCTCGAACTCGCGCAGCGCGACGCTCAGGTCCTGGTTGCTCCGCTGCATGCCGGCAATGTCGCGCGCGAGCATGCGCAGCACGGTATCGGGCGCGACCTTGGTGGACGACGCGATGCCGTAGGTCCGCCGGAAGTCGTTCTCGACGTGCACGATCTCCTGATCGAGCTCACGCAGTTGTTCCTCGAGGATACCGTTGTAGCGCGTGAGTCGCGCTTCGCCGAGGCCGTCGATCGCACGTCGGTCGATCTGTTCGATCTCCAGCTGCAACTCGAGCAGTTGCAGCAGGTTGCCCTTCTCGTATGCGCGGTTGACCCGCTGCATCAGCACGGTCTTGCGTTGCTGCTTCTGCGGATCGGTTTCGCGATCGGGATGCAGCGCGCTCGCGAGCTTGCGATAGATCTCGCGGATCGACTTGCTCGACTCGGCCCGCTCGGCTTCGATCCGGGCCTGCGCGGCCGATTGCTTCGGTGCTTTCTTGCGCTTCGCGCGCTGGGCCTCGCGGGCAGCGTGAGCGGCCATGTCGCGCTCGAACTGCGCGTCGAGTTCGGCCTGCATGCGTTCCGCGAGTTCGTCGGGCGACAGCGCGTCGAGATCGTCCAGCGGTTGCGATTGCGGTTCGGCTTCCCGTGCCGGTTCCGCCGGCTCGGGATCGGCCGCGGCGGCGCCGACGTTTCCGGACGCGGCATGCCGGTTGTAGATGATCTTGAGCGCCGGGTCGTCGCTCACGTTCAGCAAATCATTCGCCATGTCGGCGATCAACTCGGACAGCATGCGCTGCTCGGCCTTGCTCAGGCCCTTCTGCAGAAACGCGTCGTCGAGCAGATGAATCAGCCGGATGCGCAGCGCCGTCGCTTCCTGTTCGAGCGGCAACAGCCCGTCCACGAACTTCTTCTGGAATGCCGGCATCACGGCTTCCCACGCGCCGAGCCGCTCGCGCCGCTTTTCGATCTGCTTGACGAGCGTATTGAACGTTTGCTGGGCTTTCGACAGGCTGGCTGTCTCGTGGCCGGGCGCGATGGCGACCGCGGCACCGCGACGTGCGGTCATGATGAGTGTCCTCCGGCCGCGGCGGGACGCGCGGCAGGCCGGTATTTTAGCCGGATGCCTGCGGGGCGGCGCGCAATGGGCGCTTCCCGGCGGGCCGCCGCGGCGTTCTCGTGTTCGCGCCGGATCGTGGGCCGTCAATCGCCGAACAACTGCCCCTGCCCCGAGATCACGCGTTCGAAATCGTCGCGCAGGAACGGCAGGATCGCATCGGCGACGGGCTGAAGCTGGCGGCTCAGGTAGAACGCGTAGTCGATCGGCGAGCGCATCGTCTCGAGCGGCTCGGGGCCGGCCGTCGTCATCACGTAGCTGATCCACCCGCCGCGCTGATACTGCAGCGGCCGGCCCCGCGCATGATTGAACTCGTCGGCGATGCGCGCCGCGCGCACGTGCGGCGGCACGTTGCGCTCGTATTCGCGCAGCGGCCGGCGCACGCGCTTGCGGTAGACGAGCTGATCGTCGAATTCGCCGGCCAGCGTGCGCCGCACGTAGTCGCGAATGAAATCCTGATACGGCTCGCGCCTGAACACGCGCCGGTACAGCTCGCGCTGGAATTGCTGCGCGAGCGGCGTCCAGTCGGTGCGCACCGTTTCGAGCCCCTTGAACACGAGGTCCTCGCCGCCGTCGGCGGTCGCCGCGAGCCCCGCATAGCGCTTCTTGCTGCCTTCTTCCGCGCCGCGCACGGTCGGCATCAGGAAGCGGCGGTAATGCCGTTCGTATTGCAGTTCCAGCGCGCTGTCGAGCCCGAACTGCTCGCGCAGGTGGGTATGCCACCAGCGATTCACGTGTTCGACCAGCGCGCGGCCCTTCGCGCCGGCTTCGTCGTCGTCGTGCGCGCGGCCGAGCCATACGAACGTCGAATCGGTATCGCCGTAAATTACTTCGTATCCCTGGCCTTCGATCAGTTTGCGCGTGCGATGCATGATCTCGTGGCCGCGCATCGTGATCGACGACGCGAGGCGCGGGTCGAAGAAGCGGCAACCCGTCGAGCCGAGCACGCCGTAAAACGAATTCATGATGATCTTCAGCGCCTGCGACAGCGGCGCGTTGCGCTGCCGCTTCGCGTCGTCGCGGCCTTCCCACACGCGGCGCACGATGTCGGGCAGGCAGTGCGCGGTGCGCGAGAAACGCGCCCCGAGAAAACCGGGCACCGATGCGTCGTCGCCGGGATGCGCGAGCCCTTCGATCAGGCCGACGGGATCGATCAGGAACGTGCGGATGATCGACGGATAGAGGCTCTTGTAGTCGAACACGAGCACCGAGTCGTACAGCCCGGGCCGCGAATCCATCACGAAGCCGCCGGGGCTGTTCTGCCCCGTCACGTCGCCGAGGTTCGGCGCGACATAGCCGAGCCGGTGCATGCGCGGCAGGTACAGGTGCGTGAACGCCGCGACCGAGCCGCCGGTGCGATCGGCAGCCAGCCCCGTGACGCTCGCGCGTTCCAGCGCGAAGGACAGCAGGTCGGCCTTGTCGAAGATGCGCGTGACGAGCTCGCAATCCTTCAGGTTGTAGCGCGCGAGCGCGGGCTTGTCGTGATCGAAGCGGCGCTGGATCTCGTCCATCCGCTGGTACGGGTTGTCGATCGACTTGCCTTCGCCGAGCAGCGCTTGCGACACGTATTCGAGGCTGAAGGACGGGAAGGTCCACGTCGCGGATTTCAGCATGTCGATGCCGTCGAGGATCAGCCGGCCGGCCGCGCCCGCGAAGAAGTGGTCGGGCTGCTGGCCGTGCGCGCGCCAGTCGAGCACGCTGCCGCCGCGCCCGAGCTTCAGCGGGATGCCGTACTGCTCGGAATGGGCATGCAGGATGCGCAGGTCGAACTGCACGAGGTTCCAGCCGATCACCGCATCGGGATCGTGCTCGTCGAACCAGTCGTTCAGCCGCGCAAGCATCGCGGGCCGGCTGTCGCAGTAGTCGAGGTCGAAGTCCAGGGGGCCTGCGTCGCTGCTTGCATCGCCGTTCGGCGGGCCGAGCATGTAGACCTGGCGCTGCCCGCAGCCTTCGAGCGCGATCGAGTACAGCTCGCCGTGGATGCTGGTTTCGATGTCGAGCGACACGCAGCGCAGCGTGGGGCGGTAACCGGTCGCGGGCTTCAGCTCGCCGTCGGTCAGCGTGCCATCGCGGCCGGGCTGGCCGCGAAACGCCACGCACGCGGTGATGAAGCGCTCCATCGCATAGCGGTCGGGCGGCTGCACGTCGGCTTCGTACACATCGACGCCGGCGGCGGCCAGACGCTTCTGCAGCCCCGACAGATGGCGGTAGCGCTTGCAATAGAGGCCGACGACCGGGCGCTGCCGGAAATCGCGCAGCGCGAGCGGGCGCAGCTCGGCGTCGCGCTCGCCGGCCAGCGTGCGTTCCGCGAGCGCCTGCTGCTCGGCCGGGATGAACGCGACGGCTTCCTGCGGGCGCAACCGCACGCGGCGCGGGCCGTGTCCGGTTGCCAGCCAGAACTCGATCTCGATGCCGGATGCGGTGTCCCGCCAATGGCGGGTAAGGATGAAGCCCTGCTCGAACGCCGTCAAAACGCTTGCTCGTCGTGGATGCCCAGGCGGCGGATTTTAGCGCTTGGGCGGCGGATATGCCGACGTCACCGCGGACAAAAAAAGGGGCGGAGCGACGTCGAATTATTGACTGATGTGTCCATAACGCCTATTCTGCCGCCATGGTGAGACCACGTGAATTCGATCGGGACGAGGTGCTGGAGCGCGCGCTGCGCGTGTTCTGGGAGAAGGGCTACGCCGCGACGTCCACTGACGACCTGCTGAGCGCAATGCAGATCGGCAGGCAGAGCCTCTATAACGCGTTCGGCGACAAGCGCAAGCTGTA
Source organism: Burkholderia sp. AU32262 (assembly GCF_020419985.1). Classification (NCBI taxonomy): domain Bacteria; kingdom Pseudomonadati; phylum Pseudomonadota; class Betaproteobacteria; order Burkholderiales; family Burkholderiaceae; genus Burkholderia; species Burkholderia sp. AU32262. The sequence goes on along the minus strand of NZ_JAIZRS010000010.1, from coordinate 50,070 downwards.
CGTCGAAGCGCTTGAACGCTATCAGTCGGAGAGTGTGTCGGGCCACATCGCGCGCCTGACGACGCCGGCATCCGCGCTCGCGGGCATCGAGGCGTTGCTGCTCGGCGTGATCGCCGTCAACCCGGCCGAACGTGTGCTCGGTTGCATGGGGGTCAATGCGATCTGCGAATTCGGCGCGGCCGATCCCGAACTGGTCGGCTTGCGTGAGAAGGCCGGTGCGATGCTGCATCGGCAGGTCGTCGCCCGCATCCGTGAAGGGCAGGATGTGGGCGAGATCGCCCCTGCGCTCGATGCGCGCGAGGCCGCGAACTTCGTCCTGACGACGATGTACGGGATCCAGCTCGGTGCGCGCGCCGGTGCGAAGCCGCAGGCGTTGCGCGCCACCGCCGGCTTTGCGGCCGACCGGCTCAGGGCGCACTGATATCGATGCAGGCAGGGCAACGCGCCGGCATGAGAGCCGGCGCTTTTTTGTGGGAAGTTATTGACTGATCAGTCCATTAAGGAGCGAAGCATGACAGGCAATTCCGAGGGTATGCACAAGGCGGCGATCGTGTTTGGCGGCTCGCGTGGGATCGGCGCGGCCATCGCGCGGCGGCTTGCGGCCGACGGCGCGAATGTCGCGTTCACCTATGTCTCGGCGCCGGAGCGCGCGCACGAGACCGCGGCCGCGATCGAGGCGCGCGGGCGAGCCGCGCTGGCGATCCGTGCCGACAGCGCGGATGCGGACGCAATCCGGCAGGCCGTCGCACAAGCAGTCGAACGTTTCGGGCGGCTCGACGTCGTCGTGGTCAACGCGGGCATCCTGAAGCTGGGAGACGTGGCCGACGTGAGCGTCGACGATCTCGACCGGATGCTCGCGGTCAACGTGAGAGGCGTATTCCTGGCCATCCAGGCCGGCGCTGCGCATCTCGCGCGCGGCGGCCGCATCGTCACGATCGGCAGCAATACGGCCGTGCGCAGCGGACATCCGGGTTCGAGCGTCTATTCGATGACGAAGGCCGCGGTGGCCGTGATGGTCAAGGGCATCGCCGTCGATCTCGCACCGCGCGGCATTACGGTCAACAACGTGCAGCCGGGGCCTGTCGAGACCGACATGACGGCCGATCATCTCGACCAGATCCGTCCGTTGATTCCGCTGCAGCGCGCCGGCAGCGGGGACGAGATCGCATCGCTGGTGGCGTGGCTCGCCGGTGCGGAATCGGGCTACATGACGGGTTCGAGCCTGACGATCGACGGCGGGATGGCGCTGTAGCTCGAAGAAGCACGCGAAACCGTTGCGCGACGCGCCGTTGGGTGCGCATTGAATTGGCCGGTTCGAGCGCGAACCGGCCCCGCTCAAACATGCCCCTCATGCTCGATCGCCCCACCATTCCCGACCGGCGCCGCGACCCTCACCGGCACCCCTGCCGCCCGCTTCGCCCACATCGCCGTCAGAATCGGCACGAGAATCGCCGTCACGAGGCACGCGGTCGCGACGATCGCCGTCGCCGCCGGCACCATCGGCTTGAACTTCGGAATCATCTCGCCGATGATCGCCGGGTTCGCGACCGCGGCGCCGGCCGTCGACGACGCGGCCAGCCCGGCCGTCCCGTTACCGCCGCCGATCACCTTGTCCGCCAGCATCAGCGGCACGCCCGTCACGACGATCACCGCGAGCCCGAGCGCGATGCCCGGCAGCCCGCTCTTCGCGATCACGTTCAGGTCGATGCCGTTGCCGAGCGCGAAACCGAAAAACGGGATCAGCGGATGCACGCAGCGCCCGAACAATTCGCGCAACGCCACGTCGAGGTTGCCGAGCGTGAAGCCGATCAGGAACGGCAGCACCGCGCCGACGAAGAGCCGCGTCTCGAACACCGCGACCCCCGCCGCGCCGAGAATCAGCATGCTGACGAGCGGCCCCGATTCGATCGACATCAGCACGAACGCGCCGGCCTCTTCCTTGCTGCCGTACTGCTGCATCACGGCCGCGTAGAGGCCGCCGTTGGTCATGTCCATCGAGGTCGTGATCGCGAGCAGCGACAGGCCCGCGAACAGGCCGGTGCGGATGCCGTCGTCGGGGATGAACCGCGCGGCGATCACCGTCGCGAGCCACGCGACCACGATCTTCGTCGCGAGCAGCGTGCCCGATTTGCGCAGCACGACGCCCGCTGCGCGCAGGTTGATCGTCGCGCCCATGCAGAAGAACCATACGGCGAGGATCGGCACCGTGCCGGCGATCAGGCCGTTGGTGAACGAGCCGAAGTACTTGCCGGCGTTCGGCGCGAACGTATGCACGCACGCGCCGAGCAGCATCGGGACCAGCATGAGCCCGCCCGGAATGCGGTCGATAGCCTGTTTCAGCTTCACGTCTCCTCCGTGGACGTCGATGCGTCCCGTTGTCGAATGATGTCTGTTGACTGACTATAGGACATGTTTCGGCATGGTGGTCCGTTTTTGTGAATGTCGACGGCTGTCGTATCATCCGGAAGCGACGACGGTCGCGCGGGATCGAGCGTGTGCCGGCCGCGAACCGGAAAACCGAAAAAACGAGACGGCGCAACGAACGAATGAAACAGATGAAAATGACGATGCGCATGGGCATCGCGATGCTGGTGCTCGGTGCGGGCCTGGGCGCGAACGGCGCGCACGCAACGAGCACGGCGGACTGCGGGAAGCTCGATGCGGCCACGAGCGGCCCGGACGACAACTTCCGGCCACCGGCGTCCGGCACGGTCGTCGGTACGGGGCGCGCGTATTTCCATTCGGCGCCCGACGCGCGGTGCGTCACGAAGCGGACTTTCATCGTCCCCGGCGATTCGGTGACGGTCTACAAGTCGCACGGGCGCTGGTACGACATCATGTACGTGAACGGCAAGACCGGCGACGACTTCGAAGGATGGGTCGAGCAGGGCCGTGTGCGCGTCGGCGGTCAGTACGGCGCGCAGTAGCCGCCGGCCGCGGCGGCGCTACGCGGTCGCCCATGCGAAATCGCGCTCGAGGTTTTCGGCGCGCAGCGGCCGCTGATACAGGTACCCCTGCGCGTACTGGATCCCGACCGCATGCAGCGCCCGATGCTGCGCCTCCGTCTCCACGCCTTCCGCGATGATCTTCAGGCCGTAGTGATGCGCGACGGCCGCGATTCCCTCGATCAGCCTCGCGCTGCCGCTGTCCAGTTGCGACACGAACTGTCGATCGATCTTCACGTAGTCGAACGGAAAGCGCGACAGCATGTCGAGATTGCTGTGATGCGTGCCGAAATCGTCGATCGCGAACTTCGCGCCTTTCGACCGCAGCGCCTGGAAGATCTCGGTGGTACGCGCGTTCTTCTCGAGCAGGATGCGCTCGGTGACTTCGAGCACCAGCGTGAAGCCGGGCGGCAGCGCGCGAATCGCGTCCTCGACGACGGCCACGAACCGCGCGCGCTCGAGATCCTGCGGCGCGACGTTTACCGCGATGCGCAGCGGCGCGGCCGGCGTCAGCGCGGTCAGTTCGGATACGGCCGTGCGCAGCACGAATTCGGTGATCTTCGGCAACATGGGGCTCGATTCCACCTGCGGGATGAACGCGGCCGGGCTGATGGCCCCCCACTTCGGATGCTGCCAGCGCAACAGCGCCTCGACGCCGACCGTCCTGCGCGTCCGCACGTCGACGATCGGCTGGTACACCACATGGAACTCGTTGCGCCTGAGCGCGTGGCGCACGGCTTTCAGCAGCAGCCGCCGCGGCGCCATCGCGAGCAGGTAGGCGGCCATCACGAGGCTGTCGGCCAGCAGCACGATCGTCGCGCAGATCAGCCGGTAGTGGCGCTGGACCTGTGACGCGTAGCGCGCCGATGCGACGACCGACACCGTGAACGGCCAGCGCCGCGAGGCCATCGTGCTGCCGCCCGCAGCGCCTGCATCCGTTTCCGGCGTGAACGTCCCGTGCTGATCGAGACGCCCCGAGCCCGCGATCGACAGCGTGGCCGTTTCCGCTTCGTTGCCGGCGCCGTGCGCGAGCGCATCGGCCACGTAGTCGCCTTCGATCAGGTACAGGACGCCCGCGCCATGCGCGGTGGCGCGGAACACGGACAGCACCGGAACGCCATGCTGGAACGGCGTCTGACGCAGCAGCGTGACGATCATCGATCCCGGTTCGGGTTCGCGCGCGTACGCGGCGAGCGGCACGTCGATCGAGCCGAGCGCCGACGAGCACGCGACGCGACCGTCGCTCACCAGTGCGACGGCACGCAGATAGCGCAGGCGAGTGCTTACTTCGGCGAGCGTCCGGAACACCGTCGCGCACGGCCGACCGACGAGCGCGGTCAACTCGTCCGCGTGTCGGAGGCGCACGCCGTCCAGAATGCGATCCACGGAAGCCACGATGTCGTTTGCCACGACACGCTCGTGCGCGGTGACGGCATCGCGCGCATAGCGGTCGGCCAGCATGATCGCCAGCACCGGCACGAGCACGCAAATGATCACGGCGACGAAAAAGACGACGCGCGGCCACGCGCCGCTGCGCTGAAAAAGGGGCTTCGAGCCGGGCGTGAGCGCCCACAGTCGTGCGATTGCCTTTGGTGTTGTACGCATGGCGTGGCAAGTCGAACTGGTCGATGCGCGGACGGCGCGCATGCCGCATGCCTGATTCGGGCCATGCGGCTCGCGCGCCGGTTTCGGGACGCCGATCGATTCGGCCGTCGCGACGGCATCGGGTGAGCCTGTCGCGATCGGCCATTCATCTGGCAGCATTGCTCAATAACATGCGCGCATCAAGCATGTATATCGACGCAGCGTACCGAAAAAAGCCCCGGCCGCACAGTGTGTGCGGCCGGGACAAAAGACACCGTCTCTTGGCACGAGGATGGTGCGCGACCAGTATAAGATGCGGCGCGCCATTACGAAATATTATTGTCTAAAAATTGGCGCGGCTTTGTGATTGTGTCTCAAAAAGAAACATTTCAATGTGACGCCGTGGCCGGCAGTCTGCCGCCAGCGCGTCAAACCGGAGCGTTGTGATGGAAGAAAATGCCGCACCCACGGTCGTCGTGACCGATGGCGCCGCCGTGGCGGACGGCGGTTCGCTGTGGATCCGGATTTCTGTGGACGGAGAGACCCGCGACTATTCGCTCGATCGCGCACTCGCGTCGCGCGGTACGCCGAGCTACGACAGCATCCGCGGCGCGCACGGCGTGCTGTCGAACGACGAACGACGCGAATTGCGGCGGTTGCTGGCGCGCATCGCCGACCCAGCGATGTGGCGCGGCATCGTCGGCACGTTCATCGAGGTGCTGGAGCGGCCCGACGAGCCATGAACGAGGCGGGGCCGGCCGGGATTCAGAAATCGTTGCGCATCTTGTGGAGCAGGCCGCTCGGTGACTGATGCGTGTCCACGGCGGTGAGAACGTCGGTCAGGAACCACGGCAGGTTCAGCTGCGTGTCGGAATCGCCGACGCAGACGCGGATCGGCGGCGCGCTGGAGAGAGAACGGGCGCCTTGTGCGGCATCCCGCGACGGTACGCAATTCTTCGCGTATGCGTGAGCCGAAGCCGGCGCGACGGCTCCGGAGGGCGTACCGGCGATGGCCGACAGGCTGATGGCGGCAAACAGGGTCAGGGCAGCGGCGAGGGCGACGCGTTTCATGGGGATTCTCCGACGATGCTCGTTCGACCGTGCGAGCCGATGCGAGTTCGCCCCGACAGGATCGCTCAGCCGCCCGCGCCGGCCGCCGGCTGCGCCACTGCCGCGGCGACGCCCCGCGTGGACGTCATTTCATGCAGGTATATTGTCGCCGTGCATCGACCGGCCGGCGATATCGCGCGGCTTCGTTTGCACGTTACCGTGCGCGTGCACTGCCGGCCATCTGGATCGCGCAGCCCGCGGTGAAGCATCCACAGCAAATCCAACAACCAGAGAACATTCCGAGCCCGCCCATGCCCACGAGCGATACCGAAGTCGTTTTTCAAATAACCGCGGATGATCTCGTCCACGCATACCGCCTGAATCTTTGGCGCAGGTACAACGGGAAAGCCCTGCTCAAGTCGTTTGCGACTCTTGCGATCGTGTACGTCGTGCTGCTGGTCGGCGGTGTCCGGGTAGCAAGCGGACATTTTCCGGAATGGCGCCATGTCTGGATGGCCGCGGGAATCGCGGCTGTCGTGGCGATCGGCGTGCCCGTTCTGAATCACCTGATCATGCCGCGCGCAGGCCGCAAGATTTACGACCAGCAAAGGGCGCTTCATCAGCGTTACACGGTCATTTTCGAAGGTGACCGCTTCGTGGTCGAAACGCCGACTTCGCGCGACGAAATTCACTATGCGGATCTCATTCACTGGAGCGAGGATCGTCAGATGATCCTGCTTTATCAGTCATCGGTGATGTTCCGCGTGGTACCGAAGCGCGTGCTGGACGATGGACAACTGGCATTCCTGCACCAGGCGCTGCTTCGGAACGGCGTGCGCAAGGTCTAGCGGGACGCGGGGCGGGTAGCGAAGTCCGGACGGTCCGCGCCGTCCGGGTCTCAACGTGCGGTTCCGGCCAGAAGTCCCCGCGCATCACATCACTGATAGCCGTAACACTGCTTCAGCCCCGCGTAGTCGTAGAAGTGGCTGCCCGGCGCGATCTTCGCGCCGTCGCACGCGGCCTGGAAATCCGTCTCGCGCTCGTTGTACAGCATCTTCACGATGAGCCGCGACCCGTTGCGATAGACGTCCCACTGCATGTTCGCGGCCATCGGCGATACCTGATCGCCGCGCCACGGGTTGTTCGCATACGTGTACGTCTGCGCCTGAGGCGTCGGCACGAACACGTTCTTCAGGTTCATGATCGACGCGAACGGAATCACGACCTCCGCATGCGTGAAGCGCAGCTTCGCGGCGTGCGTCAGGTCGCCGCGCGCGATCGCGTCGACCTCGGCGAAGCAATCGTCCTGCAGCCCCTTCGCCATCCGGTACGTTACGGGGTTTGCTTCCTGGATGCCGGGGCCCTTCTGGTAGTAGTCCTCGGCATCCTGCAGGTACGCGAGATACTGCGCCTGCTCGGCACCGATGTACTGCTCCATCGTGACGCCGCCGGTTTCAGCGGTCATCGCAGGCGCAACCTGCAGCAGGTTGTACAGCACGTTCACTGCGTCGACGGCCGTCGCGATCTTCGTCTTGCCGTCGCCCTTCAGCGTGTTGGTGAACTTGCCGTCCGTCGACGTGAACGCATAGGTGCCGGTATTCGCGAACGTGTAGCCGTCGGTGCCGAGCTTCGCGATGAAGGCGGGCGACACGAGCGCGGACAGCACCGTTTGCGCAACGTCGGCCGCCTGCGGCGCGGCCTTGATCGCCTTCAGCTTCGCGGCCACCGTCGCGTCGTTTGCATAGGCCTGGTACGCCTGGCTCGCCTGATAGGTCGCGTAGTACGGATCGCTCGCGTCGGTCACGAGATCGGTGGCCGGTTTCAACGCGTGGAAATACAGCAGGAAACGATTGGTGTCGGCCGGCTGCGCGACCGGCGCGCTCGCCGGATAGCCGGACGGCGCGGCCGGCAGCGTGATGGCCGACGCCAGTGCCGGCTGCGCGGCAACGAGCGCCGCCGAGAAATACGTCGAACTGTCGACCGCGCGATCCTGGCCCGAGTTGACGACCACCACCTGCCGGTTGCCGGCGGCGAACAGCGCGGGCAGCCGCTGCGCGAGACGCGCGGCGAGTTGCTGATGTTCGCGGATGCCGGCTTGCGTGAGGTTGCCGTACCCGGGTGTCGAGATGCCCTGCACGCCGTAGCCGAGTAGCGCATTGGCCTTCATCATCGTGTATGTGTCGGCCTTGAGCTGCGCGCCGAGCGCGGTCAGCGCGCCGTCGGCCTCGGCCTTGAGCAGCATCGCGTAGATCGCGCCGTCGTACTTGAAGCCCGACAGCCCGCGCGAGCCGTGACGGGCGACGAGTTCGGTATAGACGGGCGCGTAGCCGGCCGGCGGCGCTTCGTACGTCGCGGCGTCCTGTTGCGGACGGTACGGCGTCTTCGTCTGGTAGTAGGTCGCGGGTGCCGGGCCGGCGTGGGCTGCGGCTGCGGGGCCGGCGCCGTGCCGTTGTTGTCGGCCGACGTGGCAGGCGCTGTCGAGTCATTCCCGCCGCAAGCGGCGAGCAACAGGCAGGCAATCGTGAGGGCGGCGGCGGTGCGGGTCGGGCGTGTCATCGTGGCGGGCAACGGATCGGACGATGCGCATGCGCGTCGTCCGTTTCCGGGGATGTGATCGAACCCCGAAGTGTTGCAAGCGACTTTGACAGCAGAATGTCAGGATGCGGGCGGGCAAGCGCCCGATTGCCGCCGGACCGGCGATGACGGCCGGCCGCGGCCGGCCCGTATGCCGGCGTTCAGTGCAGCCCGGCCGATGCGATCGAGCGCACCGTATCGGTGATGCTCATGCAGCGCGACAGCCCGAAATGCTCGGCCTCGCGGCGTTCCGGCTCGCTGCTCGCGATCCCGACCGCGCGCTCCGGCGGCACGCCGAGCGCTTGCAGCGCGACATCGAACGGATGCTGATTCGATCCGGACTCCTGTTGATTGGCGTCCGTGACGACGACCGAGAAGCGGTCGAGGTTCGCGCGGCCGAACTGGCCTTCGAACATGTCGCTGAGCCGCGCGGCCGGCAGCGTCGTGACGAGACCGAGTCGATAGCCTTCTTCCGATGCCCGGTCGAGCCACTGGATGATCGCGTCGCGCTGGTTGCGCGATTCGCGCGAATCCGGTGTTGCTTCGATCTGCGCGAATGCAGCGTCGAGACGGGTGACGATGGCTTCGATGACCACGATGATTCCTTTTCAGAAACGTGATGATCCGTTCGCCGACGGGAATGCCTCACACCTTAGCGTCGATCCGGAAAACGCGACCAATTAATATTTTTAGCCGACCCATACGATTCGACTAATGAATGGGGCGGCCAGCCAGAGCGGACGCGGGATGCGTGTCGCGCGGCATGTCCCGCCGGAATGGCGTCGTATGGGTGGCCTTCAACACGATGCACCAGCGTGGCGCACATTGCGGACGAATTCCGCATATGCATCGGGAAAAACGGCATATCGGGCGATGGCCACGCGATATGCCGTGTTGCGATGCCGTGTGTGAGTCGCTGCTCAGTGCAACTTGATCGACGGCTGGTGACGGCTTTGCAGCCAGTGGCTCAGCGACTGGAACAGCGCGCGCTTCATGCCCACCACGTTGAACAGGTGCTTGCGATACAGGAACTTGTACAGCCCGATCGCCGCCAGCCCGTCGACGATCAGCGAGCGCGAGCGCACGCCGATGCCCGCCTGGTACACGGCGCCCGCGTGCCCGAGCGACACGACGGTGCCCGCATCGCGGAACGTGAAGCCGGCTACCGGCTTGCCAGCGACGCGGCGCGCGAATGCATTGACCAGATACACGGCCTGCTGGTGCGCGACCTGCGCGCGCGGCGGCAGGAACCCGCCCGCACCGGTCGACGGGCACGCGGCGCAGTCGCCGAACGCGTACACGTGCGGATCGTCGGGCGTCTGCAGCGTGTCGGTCACGATCACCTGGTTCGACCGGTTGAGCGCGATGTCGCCGATGTCCCGCAGCATCGCGGGCCCGGCGACGCCGGCCGCCCAGATCGTGATGTCGCTCGCGAGGCGTTCGCCGGTGGCGGTCGTCACGGCATCCGCGCCGACTTCCGCCACGCGCGTATCGGTCAGCACGTCGACGTTCAGCGCGCGAAGCTGCGCGTGCATCTTGCCGGACAACCGTTCGTCGAGCGCCGGCAGGATGCGCGGGCCGCCTTCGATCAGCCGGATGTGCACGTCGCGCGCGGACACCAGCGCCTTGAAGCGGTACGTCGTCAGTTGCTGGATCGCGTGCCGCAGCGCGGCGGCCAGCTCGACGCCGGTCGCGCCCGCGCCGATCACGTTGATGCAGATCGGCGCCGCGCGCCGCGCGGGCTGCTGCTCGGCCAGATGGTTCGCCTTCGTGCACGCAGCGAGGAACTTGCGGCGGAAATCCTCGGCCTGGTCGAGGTTTTCGAGCGGCAGCGCATGGCGCTCGGCGCCCGGCACGTTGAAGAAATTCGTCACGCTGCCGACCGCCAGCACGAGATCGTCATAGTCGAGCGTCCGCTGCGGCAGGATTTCCGTGCCGTCCGCATCCTGCACGGCCGCGATCGTCGCCGTGCGTGCCGCGCGGTCGACCCGCTGCAGCGCGCCCTGCACGAAGCGAAAGCCGTGGCGCTTCGCCTGCGCCGCGTATTCGATCGTGTGGGAAGCCGGATCGCGATGGCCCGACGCGGCTTCATGCAACAACGGCTTCCAGAAGTGCGTCGGATAGCGGTCGACGAGCACGACTTCGGCTTGCCCGCGGCGTCCGACCGTATCGCCGAGACGCGTGGCGAGCTGCAGGCCGCCGGCGCCGCCGCCGACGATCACGATGCGCGGCAGGCGCGGTGCGCGGTCCGTTGCAAGATTGGGCGTGGTGTTGTCCATGGTGGGCTCCCGCTGAATGACGATTCGCATGACATTGCTCAAGAACCGACGATATAGTTTCGTACCCAGTCGAACAATTTAATGTTTATAAGCGACTCATATGTATTCACTTATAGGAAAGACCGCGACGTTCCGGCAGTTGAAGGCGCTGGACATGATCGCGCGGCTCGGCAGCGTGTCGCGCGCGGCCGAGGAGCTGAACCTGACGCAGCCGGCCGTGTCGCTGCAGGTTCGCCTGCTCGAGGAGGCCGTGGGCGCCGCGTTGCTGCAGCGGGTCGGGCGCGGCGTGCAATTGACCGCGGCCGGCGAGATCGTGGCGCGCTACGCGCGCGAGATCCTGCATCTGTGGAGCGAGGCCGGCGACGAAGTGGCCGCGCTGACGGGCGATCTCGGCGGCACGCTGCGGATCGGCGCGATCACGACGGCCGAATACCTGATCCCGCCGCTGCTCGTCAAGTTCACCGCGACGCGCCCGCACGTGAAGACGTATTTCAAGGTCGGCAACCGCGACGACATCATCCGCATGCTCGCGACGCATGAAATCGATCTCGCGGTGATGGGCAGCGCGCCGAAGGAGCTGCGTACGCACGCGGTCGAATTCGCGAAGCATCCGATGGTGTTCGTCGCGGCGCCCGGCCATCCGCTGATGCAGCGCAAGCGCGTCGCGCTGAAGGATCTCGAATCCGCGCACCTGCTCGTGCGCGAACGCGGCGCGGGCACGCGCTCGACCGTCGAGAGCCTGTTCAAGAACGCGGGCTACCGTTTTCATGTGGGCTCCGAACTGTCGAGCAACGAGGCGATCAAGCAGATGGCCGAAGCGGGGCTCGGCGTCGCGTTCCTGTCGTTGCATGCGTGCGCGCTCGAATTGCGCACGGGGCTGCTCGGGCAACTGCCGTTTCCCGGCAACCCGATCGAACGCGAATGGTATGTGGTGACGCTCGCCGACCGGCGGATCTCGCAGGTGACGGGGCTGTTCCGCGACTTCCTGATCAAGCAGGGCGCGCCGGTGATCGACGGGGCGTCGGCCGCGCCGCACGAGCGGCGGCGCAAGTAGGCGGGGTGTCGACCGGCCGGTCAGACGAGCGCGAAGTCGTCGTTGCTGTCGGGAATCGACGCGAGCAGCCGTTCGAGCCCGTACCAGCCGACCACGCGCAGGCACCACGCGGCGATGGCGGTGCGGCGGTGGCGGGAGCCGGGGGCGGATGAAGCGCGAGCGGTGGAAGGCGAGGGCGCGATGAACGCCGCGCGTAGCGGGCAGTCATGGGGCATGACGGGGCTCCGTAGGTGTCGGATGAGGCGATCGTAGGCTTCGCGGCGCCTGCCGGCGCGCACGCAAGGATCGTCCCGAGCAGAAACGGATGATCTTTTTTCTGCTCGACTCGGCGGCGGCCACGCAGGGCCGGCGCGCCGGCCCGAAACGCGTCACAATGTGCGTTCGGCACCCGATCTGGTGGAGACCCTCAATGAGCGATCCGATTCTTGCCGCGCCGGCGGACAACGGCGTTCCGGTCAGCCTGCGCTCCAGCCGCGGGCGGGGCTGGCGCGGCTTCGGCGCGTCGCTGCTGCAAATCCGTGCCGGCACGTACCGGATTCCGGCGGCCGAGCATCACCGGATCGGCGTGCATATCGGCGCGCCGGTGCGCGCCGACTGCGTGTGCGACGGCGAGCGCGTGTCGCGCATCCAGGCGCACGGCGACGTCGACGTGATTCCGGCCGGCTTGCCCGGCCAGTGGACCGACAGCGCCGACTGCCGGATCCTGCACATCGCGCTCGGCGATACGTTCGTGCGGCGCACGGTCGAACAGCTCGAACTGAAGCCGTCGCACGCGCAGATCCGCCGGCGGCTGCAGGTGCGCGACCCTCGGCTGCAGCACATCGCGTGGGCGATGGCTGCGGAACTCGAAGCGGAAGACACATCGGACCCGCTGTACGCGGAGAGCCTGTGCACAGCGCTCGTCGCGCGGCTGGTCGACGGCCAGCCGGCGTTTCGTGAACGCCGGCGCACGCTGGCGCCAAAGGCGGCGGCGCGCGTGATCGACTATGTCGAGGCGAATCTCGACCGGCGCATGACGCTGGCCGAGCTCGCGGCGCTCGTGTCGATCAGCGTGCCGCATTTCAAGGTGCTGTTCCGCGAAACGCTGGGGATGCCCGTGCACCAGTACGTCGTGCGGCGCCGGGTGGAGCGCGCGAAGGCGCTGCTGCTCGAAGGCCGGCTCGGCATCAGCCAGATCGCGCTGGAAGCCGGCTTTGCGCATCAGAGCCACATGGCGAGCTGGATGAACCGCGTGCTCGGTGCGACGCCGACGGAGATTGCGCGGTCGGGTATGCGGGGTGGGTTGCGGCTGGAGGGCGGGCGAGACGCATAACGCAACAGCGGTACGCGGACGCTGCATTTGATCCGAGGGCAATTGTCCAACAGCGTGTGGGACAATTGCTGCATTCGCCTTCTCCGGTTTTGACGCGCTTGGATCGGAGAGCCCGTATGGCTACGGCCATTCAACGCGTCATCCTTTCCTGCTCGATTCATCCCCCCCGTGCGCGCCTTCCCGGCCGCGCGTGCCGACAATCACAGCACCTTCATCCCCCCAGGAGCGAACCGTGTTCGTGATCTTCGGCGCATCCGGCAACGTCGGCCTGTCGACCGTGACGACCTTGCGCAACGCAGGCCATTCCGTGCGCGCGGTGCTGCGCGACGCACGTCACCGCGACCGTTTCGCGCAGCTCGGCTGCGATGTCGCAATCGCGGACCTGACCGACGCGAACGCGATCGCCGCGGCGATCGACGGCGCGCGGGCCGTGCAGATACTGTGCCCGGTGCCGACGGCCGACGCCGATCCGGCCGCGACGATGACGCGGACGTTCGATGCGGCGGCCGCCGCGCTCGCCGCGAACCCACCGCCTTCACTGCTCGCGTTGTCGGACTACGGCGCGGAGCTCGAAGGCAATACGGGTATCACGCGCCTGTTCCATGACTTCGAGGAACGATTGAAGACGATCTCCACGCAGTTGACGCTGCTGCGCTCGGCCGAGCATCTGCAGAACTGGGCGCGCGTGCTGCCGGTCGCGCTCGGCACCGGCGTGCTGCCGAGCTTCCACCATCCGGTCGGCAAGGTGTTTCCGACGGTCTGGGCGCCCGATGTCGGCGTCGTTGCGGCGCGGCGGCTGCGCGATGCGCCGGAGGGCGGGCGCGGGCCGCGCATCGTCAGCGTCGAAGGGCCGCGGCGCGTGAGCGTGGCCGCGATCGCGGATACGTTGGGCGCGGCGGCGGGCCGCGCGGTCGTCGCGCACGAACTGCCGCGCGACACGTGGAGCGCGACGCTGCTGTGCGCCGGGCTCAGCGAACGCCATGCACAGCTGATCGTCGATCTGTACGACGTGCATAACGCGGGGCGGATCGACGTCGAGGCCGATGTGTCCGAGCGGGCCTACGGCACGACGACGCTGGCCGATGCGCTCGCGCAACTGGTGCGCCAGCCGGCGCGGTAAGGGAAGTGGCCGCGCAGGGTGCACATCATGCAGGCTGCCGCACCCTGTTCAACACCACATACGCCGCCGACCCGATCACGATCCCCCAGAACGCGGACCCGAGCCCGAGCCACGTCATCCCCGACGCGGTCGCGAGGAACGTGATCACGGACGCTTCGCGGTGGTTTTCGTCCTCGAAGATGCCGTGTACGTTCGCGCTGATCGCGCCGATCAACGCGAGTCCTGCCAGAATCGCGACGAACGCCTTCGGCAGCGCGAAGAACAGCGTGACGATCGTCCCCGCGAAGAGTCCGCCGATCAGATAGATCACGCCGTTCGCGATGCCCGCGATATAGCGCCGGTCCGGATCTTCGTGCGCGTCCTTGCCGGTGCACAGCGCGGCGGTGATCGCCGCGAGCACGATCGTGATTCCGCCAAAGCATGCGACGACCAGCGACATCACGCTGGTCGCCGTGATGATCGGCCGTGCGCTCGTGTGATAGCCCGACACACGAAGGATCGTCATCCCCGGCAGGAACTGGCCGGTGAGGCTGACGACGACGAGCGGCAGCGCGAGGCTGAGCGTCGTGCCGAGCGTCCATTCGGGGGCGATGAAGATCGGCCGCGCGAGGCTCGGCGACACGTTGCCGAGATGCGTCATCCCGAGCAGCGTCGCGAGTGCGGCGCCGGCGAGCAGCACGAGCACGATGCTGTAGCGCGGCAGCAGGCGCCTGAAGATCACGTAGGCCGCGATCATCCCGAAACCGAGCAGCGGCTGCGCGGTCGCCGCGGAGAACGCATGCATGCCGAACGGCAGCAGGATGCCGGCCATCATGCCGCAGGCGATGCCGCGCGGGATGTGGCGCACGAGCCGGTCGAAATAGCCGGTGATGCCGATGACGAGGATGATCAGCGCGGCCGTGATGTACGCGCCGACGGCCTGGTTGAGCGTCAGTTGCGGAAAAAGGCCGACGAGCAGCGCGGTGCCGGGCGCCGACCATGCGGTGACGACCGGCACCTTCAGCTTCCAGCTCGCGAACAGGCCCGATGCACCGGCGCCGATCGAGATCGCCCAGACCCATGACGACACCATGTCGTTGGACGCATGCGCGGCCTGCGACGCCTGAAAGAAGATCGCGAGCGGGCCCGCGTATGAAATCAGGACCGCGAGAAAACCCGCGGTGATCGCGGAAACGGACCAGTCGTTGCCGATCGCGCGGATCGCGCCGGGTGGGGAGTTCGGTTGCATCGTCGTCGGGGAAATGCGGCGCGCGGCCGTGCGGCGGAGCCGGCGCGAATGCTCGTCGGAAGCGCCGGATGAGCGGCCATTCTGGGCATTGCCGACGCAATTGGCAATTCACGGGCGGCGAACCGCGCTGTCGGCTTTTCGTAAGGATGGGTGCCGAAACGCGCGGGCCGACATCACGTACTGATCTGCAGCACCCTGTCGACCACCGCCACCTTGATCCCGCTGCCCGTCGACAGCGAAGCCGTGCCCTCGTCGAACGGATGCACGGGCGAATCGGTCGGCGTCCACGCATGGCGCGCGAGCAGCGCGCGATACCCGCCGCGGATCACGAAGCCGCCGCATTTCTCCACATACGCGTCGCGCCGCATCCGGTACGCACGCGGCAGGTCGTACCACGGCAGCTTCGGCAGGTCGTGATGGACGAGATGATAGTTGTTGTTCAGGTACAGCAGCCGCATCGCGAAGCCGGCTTCGTTGATCGTGATGCGCGCCTTCGGATGCGGCGCGGCGCGGTGCTCGTACAGCGAGCGGATCATCGCGAGCGACAGCGCGGGCCATGTGACGGCCAGCAGGTAGTACCACCACGGCACGCCGATCGCCCATTGCAGCCAGGCGAGCAGCGCGACCACGCAGGCGACGTGAGTCAACCACATCGGCAGATAACGGAAGTCGCCGCGCCGGAACGCGGCGAACGCATCGCGCAGCGTCGTGGCGATGGCGAGCGGCGGCCCGACGACGAGGCGTCCGAGGAAAGTCTTGCGCGCGACCGTCAGCGCCCGGCGCCAGCGCGGCAGCCGCGCCCAGCGTTCACGCGTCACGTAGTTCGTTTCGGGATCGACGCCCGGCACGGTCAGGTCTTCGTCGCGATGATGCTCGAGATGCGTGTCGCGATACAGCGTGTACGGATACCAGACCGTCAGCGGCGGATAGCCGAGCAGCTTGTTCACCAGGGCGGAACGTGTCGGATGGCCATGCAGCAGCTCGTGCTGCAGCGACAGGTGCCACGCGCCGAGCAGAATCAGCGGCGGCGTCGCGGCGGCGAGCGACAGATGCCCGTCGCGCACGAGCAGCAGCACGGCGAGCCAGCCGCCGTAGATGACGACGACGAGCAGCCAGGTCGGCCACTCGGTGCGGGCGGTGAAGCGGGCGTGGAGCGCGGCGATCGCGCGCGCGTGGTCGACGTCGAAGTATTCGGCCATGGCGTTGAGGCGGATGGATCGGGCAGTGCGGGGAACGAGCGATGGAACCGGGGCGCTCGGCCCGGGTGCGCTGGTGTCTCGCGGATCACGGTCGGCCGGCCCGGCATCGCACGGCGGCGGCGCCGGCAGGCCTTCGAACGGTACCGGGGCGGCGCGGCCTCGCCAACCAATCGATTCGCATTTGCTTATCGTGTCGCGGCCCATAAGCTTCCTGACCGCCGCCGATGCGTAGAATGCCCGCATGAACGCCTGGATTGCAGTCCTGCCGATGTACAACGTGACGCCGCGCCACGCCGCCCTGTGGCGCGCACTGCTGCGTGACGCGCTCGATGCGTTCGCGAACGCGGGCGGGCCGGCCGGCGTCGCGCTGCCCGACGCGCCCGACGACCTCCAGGCACTGTGGCGGCGCGACGATCTGCTGCTGTCGCAGACCTGCGGCTATCCGTACCGGATGCTCGGCTTGCGCGACGTCGTGCGATTGGTTGCGACCCCCGTTTTCGATGCGGACGGCTGCGACGGGGCGCGCTACCGCAGCGTGCTGGTCGTGTCGGCGCGCGTGCATGCGGGCGGTGCGACGACGCTCGCCGCCTGCCGCGGGTTGCGGGCAGCCTTCAACGGCGAGGATTCGCACAGCGGGATGAATGCATTCCGGCACGCGGTCGCGCCGCATGCGCACGACGGGCGGTTCTTCGGCTCGGTCACGCCGTTCGGTTCGCACCTGAACGTGCTGCGAGCGCTGGCGTCGGGAGAAGCCGATTGCGCGGCGATCGACTGCGTGACGTTCGCGTATGTGCGCGACGCGCTGCCCGGGCTGCTGGAGGATATTCGCGTGATCGGCACGACCGCACCCGCGCCGGGATTGCCGTTCGTCGCATCGCGGGCGCTGGCGGATACGCAGATCGGCGCGTTGCGGGATGCGCTCGATCGCGCGGTGGCCGCCGATGCGGAGCGAGCGCGCGTGCTGCGGCTGAGGGGATTCGACCGGCTGTCGCCGGCAGACTACGACACGATTGCGCGGTTCGAGCGGGAAGCCGCCGCGCACGGCTATCCCGAACTCGGGTGACGCACGGGGCGGCGCGCGGCGGTGCTGCGACCGCCCGCGCCGCGGCCCGCTTACTCGTCGTCCATCAACCGGACCTTGACCCGCTTGCCCTTGATCTTCCCCGCATTGAGCTTGCGCAGTGCGTCGCGCGCGACGCCGCGCTCGATCGCGACATAGGTCGAGAACTCGGTCACGTTGATCTTGCCGATCTGCTTGCCGTCGAACCCGGCGTCGCCGGTCAGCGCGCCGAGCACGTCGCCCGGACGGATCTTGTCCTTGCGCCCGCCGAGGATCTGCAGCGTTTCCATCGGCGGCAGCAGCACGCTGTCGTCCGCCGGCTTCAGTTCGGCGAGCGGATGCCATTCGACCTCGCGCTTCTGCGCCTGTTCGATCGCGCCGACGCGGCCCATCTCGTCCATGCTCGCGAGGCTCAGCGCCCAGCCGTCCTGATCCGCGCGACCCGTGCGGCCGATGCGGTGCACGTGCACTTCGGGGTCGGGCGTCACGTCGACGTTGATCACCGCTTCGAGCTGCGCGATGTCGAGCCCGCGCGCGGCGACGTCGGTCGCGACCAGCACCGAGCAACTGCGGTTCGCGAACTGGATCAGCACCTGGTCGCGCTCGCGCTGGTCGAGCTCGCCGTGCAGCGCGAGCGCGTGGAAGCCCTGCGCGTGCAGCACGTCGAGCAGGTCGCGGCACTGCTGCTTGGTGTTGCAGAACGCGATCGTGCTCACCGGCCGGTAGTGATTCAGCAGCTGGCCGACCGCATGCAGCCGCTCGTCCTCGGTCACTTCATAGAAGCGCTGGCGGATCTTGCTGTCGTCGTGGCGTTCCGCGAGCTTGATTTCCTTCGGGTTGCGCAGGAACTGCTGGCTCAGCTTCGCGATGCCGTCCGGATAGGTCGCGGAGAACAGCAGCGTCTGGCGCGTCGTCGGGCACATGCGCGCGACCTTCGCGATGTCGTCGAAGAAGCCCATGTCGAGCATCCGGTCGGCTTCGTCGAGCACCAGCGTGTTCAGCGCATCGAGCTTCAGGTTGCCGCGATCGAGGTGATCCATGATGCGGCCCGGCGTGCCGACGACGATATGCGCGCCGTGCTCGAGGCTCTGCGCCTGCGGACGCATCGGCGTGCCGCCGCACAGCGTCAGCACCTTCACGTTCTCCTCGGCGCGCGCGAGGCGGCGCACTTCCTGCGCGACCTGGTCGGCGAGCTCGCGGGTCGGGCACAGGATCATCGCCTGCACGTCGAAGCGGCGCGCGTCGAGACGCGCGAGCAGCGCGAGCGAGAACGCGGCGGTCTTGCCGCTGCCCGTCTTCGCCTGCGCGATCAGGTCCTGGCCGGCCAGCGCGATCGGCAGGCTCGCGGCCTGGATCGGCGTCATGTCGACATAGCCGAGCTGCGCGAGATTCGCGAGCGTGGCGGGCGTCAGCGGCAGCGCGCTGAACGGCGTGGCGGTCGGTTGGGTCAAGACAGGTCTCCGAGGTAGGGGCGGCCTTCCATCTGCTCGTAGACGACGTTGCCTTCGTCGTCCTCGAAGCGTTCGAGATAGTTGCGGGCGCCGCACAGCGGGCAGCGGAACAGCAGCCCCTGGCCTTCGTCCTTGATGACGACGTCGGACTGCTCCCACTGCGTGCCGCAGCTCTGGTTTCGGCAGGTAAACACGGTCTTTCTCCAGCTGAATTCGGTTGATGGCGCGCCCGGCCGGGCGCGGCCACGGCGGGCGGCGCCCGCGCGGCTCGGGCGCGGGCCGCACCGGCGGTCGCTCGGGTTGTGTCGATGCGGGTGATGGATCGGGCGGCGACGGGGTCGCGCGTGCCGCAATTCTAGCGGAAGCCGGTGCCTGCGCCCGGCGCGCGCCAGGAAAAACGGCCGCCCCGGAGAGGGCGGCCGTGTCGGGCGGCGTAATGCGTGCCGCGGGTGCCGCGCAGGTTCTGCGCGGCGTCGCGCGCGTTACAGCGCCATGTCGGCGGACGCCTTCGCCGGGCGGGCCGGCGCGGTGCCGGTCGCCTGCGACGGCACGCCGAGGTCGATCTTCGGCGGCGGCGACAGTTGCAGCACGTCGCTCGTGTAGGTCCATTCCTCGACGACCTTCGCCGGGCTGTCGTTCAGCTTCGTGCCGTAGCTCGGCACGATCTGGCGGATCTTCTGCTGCCACTCGGGCGTCGCGACCTTGTCCTTGAACACCTTCTTCAGCAGATTCAGCATGATCGGCGCGGCGGTCGACGCGCCCGGCGACGCACCGAGCAGGCCCGCGATGCTGCCGTCCTGCGATGCGACGATCTCGGTGCCGAGCTTGAGCACGCCGCCCTTGACCGGGTCGCGCTTGATGATCTGCACGCGCTGGCCGGCCTGCCACAGGCGCCAGTCTTCCTTCTTCGCGTTCGGGAAGTACTCCTTCAGCGCGTTGAAGCGGTCGTCGTCGGACAGCATCAGCTGGCCGGCGAGGTACTGCACCAGCGGGAATTCGTCGACGCCCACGCGCATCATCGGCGCGACGTTGTGCAGGTTGGTGCTCTTCGCGAGGTCGAAGTACGAGCCGTTCTTCAGGAACTTGGTCGAGAACGTCGCGAACGGCCCGAACAGGATGATCTTCTTGCCGTCGATGATCCGCGTGTCGAGGTGCGGCACCGACATCGGCGGCGAGCCGACCGACGCCTTGCCGTAGGCCTTCGCGAGGTGCTGCTTCACGACCTCGGGGTTGTCGGTCACGAGGAACGAGCCGCCGACCGGGAATGCGCCGTAGTCCTTCGCCTCGGGGATGCCCGACGCCTGCAGCAGGTGCAGCGCACCGCCGCCCGCGCCGATGAACACGAACTTCGCGTCGACCGATTGCGGCGGCTCATCCGAGTGCAGCTTGACCCACGACACGTGCCACGTGCCGTCGGCGTTGCGCGAGATCTCGCGCACTTCGCTCGACAGCGACAGCGTGAAGTTCGGCTGCGTCTTCAGGTAGCCGACGAACTGCCGCGTGATCTCGCCGAAGTTCACGTCGGTGCCGATCGGCGTCCACGTCGCGGCCACCTTCTGCGAACGGTCGCGGCCTTCCATCATCAGCGGCACCCACTGCTTGATCTGGTCGTAGTCTTCCGAATACTGCATCCCGCGGAACAGCGGGCTCGCCTGCAGCGCTTCGTAGCGCTTCTTCAGGAAGCGGACGTTGTCGTCGCCCCACACGAAGCTCATGTGCGGCGTCGAGTTGATGAACGCGCGCGGGTTCTTCAGCACGCCTTGCTTCACCTGCCACGCCCAGAACTGGCGCGAGATCTGGAACGACTCGTTGATCTCGATCGCCTTCGAGATGTCGATCTTGCCGTCCGCTTTCTCCGGCGTGTAGTTCAGCTCGGCGAGCGCCGAGTGGCCGGTGCCGGCGTTGTTCCAGCCGTTCGAGCTTTCCAGCGCGACGCCGTCGAGGCGCTCGACCATCGTCATCGACCAGTCCGGCTGGAGTTCGTGCAGCCAGACGCCGAGCGTCGAGCTCATGATGCCGCCGCCCACCAGCAGGACGTCGACCTTCTTCGTGTCGGCGGCGTGCGCGGACGATGTCGCGACGCACAGCGCGAGCGCCGACAGTATTACCCGTAACGTTTTGATCACAGCAGAGATCCCTTTTTCAACTTGAATGCATCGGTTTGCCATGCCGCCCGGCGCGCGGTTCCGTGGCGCGGAAACACGGATCCGGAGATCCGGACCGCGAATCCGGAATTCCGGATCGGCGCTGCGCGCCGTTGCATTTGCGCACGGAAGCCATTCGGAAGGACACCTTCGGATCGGCTTCCCGCGGGCAGGCAAGCGCCTGCGTCGCGACGGTGCGCCACGCGCCGGGGCCCTGACGGCAAGCCCGAGCGGACGGCGCTTCAGGCTGCATTGAAAGAGGCCGCGCGCGACGTGTTTTGCGGGGGCGGGGTGGCAAGGGGCGCGTAATATAACCGAACTCGGACACTGTGTCGCAGACGCCGAATATCCTTGTTTTCGTGGGGTTTTTTGTGCGTCCGGGTTTCCGGAATGGCGGTGCGCGACGCGGGAAAATCGAAGGGGGATCGGCGGGTCGAATGCGTGCGACGGGTATGCCATGCACCAGGCCGGAACGTCATCGGATCGCGGCGTTGCACCGCGACCCGTTTACTTGCATCACATCACATCACTTCATTTCGCTCCGCCGCTCCGGCAGTACTGTTCACAAGCCTCGACTGGATCGACGACACGCCGGCCCGCTTCGTCGGCACGCGCTCGGCGAACCCGGCGACGGCGCCGGTCGCGATGCTGGCCAGAGTCTATCGCGGCATGACGGGGGAAACGAGCTTCACGCCGCAGGGCGACCGGAAGCACGGCGCGATGTCGGTGTTCACTTAAAGAGTGGCGGGAAGGCGTTGCTCGACATCGTCAGGATGTAACGTCGCGGGCGGCGCGCTGCCTTACGACACGCGCATGCGCGCGCCGTCCGCGCGGCGCTCCGCGTCGTGCACGATGTGCAGCTCGCGCGTGCGGATCGGCAGCGCGCAATCCGCATCGGCGAGCGTCTTGCGGACCTGGCGGGCGAGGCGCCAGCGCATCGCCCAGAACTTGTCGGTGTGCGTCCACACGCGCATGTTCGCGACGGCCGTGCTGTCGTCGAAGCGCATCACCATCACGTCCGGCGCGGGATCCTGCAGCACGTCGGGGTCGGCCGCGGCCAGCGCGTGCAGCGCATCGAGCGCGCGATCGATATCGTCATGCACGGACACTTCCACTTCGAGATCGAGGCGGCGCGTCGGGTTGCGCGTGTAGTTGCGGATCGAGCTGCCCCACAGCGCGCTGTTCGGCACGTACTCGCAGATGCCGTCCGGCTTCGTGAGGCGCGTCATGAAGAGCCCGACCTCTTCGACGGTGCCCGCGACGCCCGTGCCGCCGTCGATGTAGTCGCCGACCTTGAACGGCCGCAGCAGCAGAAGCATGATGCCGGCCGCGATGTTCTGCATCGTGCCCTGCAGCGCGAGCCCGATCGCCAGGCCGGCCGCGCCGAGCACCGCGACGATGCTCGCGGTTTCGATGCCGAGCTGCGACAGCGCGCCGACGATCGCGACGATGCGGATGCCCCACACGGCGACGTCGCACAGGATCGGCCGCAACGTGTCGTCGACGCGCTCCTTGTTCGAGAGCAGCCGGTTCAGCCAGTTGCCGACGCGTTTGGACAGCCACCAGCCGGCGACGAGCAGCGCCAGGCCGGCAGCCAGCTTGATGGAGAGCGTGGACAATACATTCCACAGGAACGTCCAGCGTTCCGGATGAAGATGTTCGAGAAACATGACGGGATTCCGTGTTGAAGACAGATCGTTCGGCGCGTGGCTGTGTTCACCCGCCGGCAGCGTTCGACTGTACACGGCGCCGGGTGGTTCGCGCGAATGAAGGGGTCGAATGCGAGCCGCGGCGAAATTGCGATTTCGTCCGCGTACGAAGCGTATGTCCCGCCAAATAGGACAAGGCCTATTTGGTCATTTTGCGTGCGTCGATACACTCGCTTCCAGGTTGCCGGATCGTGACGGTCGTTCTTCCGCGATACCCGGCTTTTCCCGATTTTTCATCGATAGCGAGTGACGACGTCATGCGGTTGAACCTGCGTTTCCGTCTCGCACGCGAACAAGGTCAATCCGCCCGGCGCGGCGTCCCGTGTTTCCCGATTAGCCGCGCGCTGTTGCGCGGTGCCGTCGTGACGGCCTGCATGGCGGGTACGCACGGCATGGTGGCACAGGCGACTCACACCGCGGCGCCCGTTGCGCCCGTGACGGCTGCAACGCCCGACCTTGTCGACGTGCCTTTTTTCAATCCCGCCCGGACGACATGGGGCGGCTTGCGCGCATCGGCGGCGGTGCCGCTCGACGTCGCGTACGCCGCGCATGCGCCGGGCCTGTCGGCGGGCGCCGATCGCGACGATCTCGCCGTTCGATTCGGCGCGTGCGTGGCTTACCGCGTGCTGTGCGAGGCGGCGCGGGACGCGGTCGAACGCGGCTATGCGTCGCGGTTCGATTACGGTCTGGCGTCGGCGTTGCCCGCGATGGACGCGCAGCCGGCGGCCGAGCGGGGCACCGTCGATCTGGCGTCGGCCGAGCCGTTCACGCTCGCGGAGCCGGATCGCGGCACGCGCGCCGGTGCGATCGTCGGCAACCTGCGCGCGTCGCTGGCGCGCGCCGATCTGCCGGCCGGCGTCGCCGCGCAGATCACCCGCATGCTGGCCGGGCGCATCGATCCGAAGCAGCGCGCCGCGGCCGGCGATACCTTCCGCGTCGCCTTCGAACGCGACGACAGCGCCGGGCGGCCTGGCCGCATGCGCGTGACGGCGCTCGACGTCCGTTTTCGCGGCCAGCGCGTCGCGGGCGTGTGGTTCGCGCCGAAGGCGGGCGCGCCGGGCGCCTATTACGACTTCGACGGCATGCCGCTCGCCGGCGCGCGGTTTGCGATGCCGGTCAACGCGAAGCGGATCAGCTCGCGCTTCGGCACACGCGTGCATCCGGTCACCGGCGTGCGCCATGTGCATTCGGGCGTCGATCTGGCAGCGCCGGCAGGCCGCGCCGTTCATGCGTCGGAGCGCGGCGTCGTGACGTTCATCGGCAACGAGCCGCGCGGCTACGGCAAATACGTGGTGATTCGACATGACGGCGGCTACGCGTCGTACTACGCGCATCTGTCGGCGTTCGAGCCGACGCTGCGAACCGGCGCGCGCGTCATGCGCGGCCAGCGTGTCGGCGCGGTCGGCAGCACGGGGACCGCGACGGGCCCGCATCTGCACTTCGAGGTGCGCCGGCACGCCCGCCTCGTCGATCCGATCGAACTCGTTCACGCGGCCAAGGCGGCGAGGCTGAAGGGCGCGCAACGTATGGCGTTCAACCGCGTGGCGCGCGATGCGCGCACGCAGCTCGCGTCGGCCACGTTCGCGCAACCGGTCGCGATGTCGAAGGCTGTCCCGCCGCAGGCGGGTTGATCGTTCGCCGGATGCCGGCCGCGGTGGTCGGCATCGTATCGGTGGCGCACATTTTTCGTCGACGCGCGGCTATCCGGCAATGTGGCCGTGTTTGAACGGCGCGCGATCGTGCGAAGCAACATCGTCAAATGGCGCGCAATAGTCCGCGCCTTCCGTCATTCATCGAGTCGCGTCAAATTTTCCGATTGATTCGGATTGCATCACGTTCGATGAGTATGTCTAAGCGAGTGTCGGTAAATTCAACCGACTTCTCGTCTCGCCAAGCCGCCCACGCCCGGCCGCGGCTTCGCATGCTGCATGGCGGCAATTCCATTCCATTTATTTCCCGATGCGAAATGATTCGCGGCGTGATTGCCGGTATCACGCATTCTGATCTTGCGATTGTTTCAAGACAGGTGCTATAACCCGTTCCACGCACCGATTTGCAGCAATAACGTCACCAATAAATGCGAGCGGAAAAATGAAAAGAAAGGCGTGGAATCTGGGTTTGGGCGGAATGGCGATCCTGAGCGGCGCGGTGCCGGTCAGTGCGTATGCGGCGTGCTCGGCTACCGCGCCGGGCAGCGGAACGACGGTCACGTGTACCGGCGCGAACGCACCGTCGGTCGTGGCCACGGGCGGCAGCACCAACGTGACGATCAACCTCGATTCGACCGTGACAGGCGGCTACGTGCTGACGTCCGCGCCGACCCCGTTCTCCGTCGACACATCGAGCGCGATCACCAACAACGGCAACCTGTCGATGTCGGGCAACGGCACGGGCGTCGCGAACCGCGGCGCGGTGCTGCTCGGCGTGAACAACGGCAACACGCTCACCAACGGCGCGACCGGCGTGATTTCGACGTCGGGCACCTACAACGACGGGATGGCCGCGAACGGCAACGACAACACGCTCGTCAACAACGGCACGATCACGACCACCGGCAACAACGCATACGGGATGACGGCCGCATGGGGGCAAAGCAATCCCGGCGCGTCGGGCAATCGGATCGTCAACACGGGCACGGTGACGACGTCCGGCAACAACGCGCGCGCGGCGTCGCTGCTCGGCGGCAACGGCACGATCACCAACAGCGGCACGCTGACGTCGAATGGCCGCGATGCGCCGGCCGTCTACATGCAGGGCAACAACGACACGCTCGTCAACAGCGGCACGATCCAGACGACGGGCACCGCGACGAGCGGCGGCAGCGTCGACGCGGTCGTGTCGAACACGCTCGGCGGCTCGTTCACCGCGACGATCACGAACCAGGCCGGCGGCAGGATCATCAGCAACAACGGGATCGGCGTGCGCTCGACCAACGGCGCGACGACGATCACCAACGCGGGGCTGATCCAGGGCGGTGGCGGCACCGCGATCCAGGGCGGCAACGGCAACGTGACGCTGATCCTGCAGACGGGCTCGCAGATCGTCGGCACGGCCAACGGCGGCGCGGGCGCCAACACCGTGACGTTGCAAGGCACGGGCACCGCATCGAACGCGTTCGTGAATTTCCAGGGCCTGACGATGGCCGGCACCGACTGGACGTGGGCCGGCACCGGTACGTTCTCGACGGCGCTCGTGCAAAGCGGCACGCTGAACCTCACGGGCACGCTCGGCACGACGACGGCATCGGTCGTCGCGACCGTCGACGCGGGCGCGACGCTACAGGCGAATGCGTCGAACCTGCCGCTGTCCGTCACCGACAACGGGCTCGTGCGCTTCCAGCAGGACGGCGCCGGCACGTACACGGGCACGATCGGCGGTTCGGGCGCGATGGAGAAAACCGGTGCGGGCACGCTGACGATGACGCCTTCATCGGCCGGCGGCAACACCTATTCGGGCGGCACGACGATCACGCAGGGCACGCTGTCGGTGGCCGCGGACACTGCGCTCGGCGCGGCGTCGGGCGGGCTCGCGTTCAATGGCGGGACGCTGCAACTCGGCAGCGCGTTCAACGTCGCTTCGAGCCGGGCGGTATCGATCACGGCGAACAATGGCACGATCGATACGCAGGGCTTCAACTCGACGCTGACGCAGGGCATCACGGGTGCGGGCTCGCTGACGAAGCTCGGCAGCGGCACGCTGACGATGAACGGCACGAACGGCTACACGGGCGGCACGAACGTCAATGCGGGCACCGTGATCGTCGGTGACGCGACGAGCGCGTCGGCGACGCTGGGCGGCGGCGGGCCGGTGACCGTGGCGGCGGGCGCCGCGCTCGGCGGCTACGGCAGCGTGACGGGCAACGTGACGAACAACGGCACGCTGTCGGTCGCCAACGCGCTGGCGAGCCTGGGCGGCGGCGCGACCGGCAATTTCCGGATCAACGGCAACCTGACCAACGCGGGGCTCGTGCAGCTCGGCGGCAGCGGCGTGGGCAACACGCTGACGGTCGCGGGCAACTACGTCGGCCAGAACGCGACGCTCGCGCTCAACACGACGCTTGCCGGCGATGGCGCGCCGTCGGACAAACTCGTCGTCAGCGGCGGCACGGCGAGCGGCGCGAGCACGCTGAAGGTGACGAACGTCGGCGGCGCGGGCGCGCAGACGACGGGCGACGGCATCCAGGTCGTGCAGGCCGCGAACGGCGCGACGACGAGCGCGGGCGCGTTCTCGTTGTCCGGCGGGACGCTCAGTGCGGGCGCCTATACGTATTTCCTCGCGAAGGGCGGTGCATCGACCGGCACGGGCGACAACTGGTACCTGCGCAACACGGTGCCGCCGAAGCCGCAATCGCCCGTCGTTCATCCCGGCCAGCCGACGCCGCCCGCCGAGCCGCCGATCACGGCCGCCGAAGGCACGCCGGAATCGATCGTCGAAGCGGTCGACCATGCGGGCGCCGACGGCAATCCGGAACCGATCTACCGCCCGGAAGTGCCGCTGTACGCGGAAGCGCCGGCCATCGCGCGCCAGCTCGGCTTGCTGCAGATCGACACGTTCCATGACCGGCAGGGCGAGCAGGGCTTGCTGGCCGAAAACGGTTCGGTGCCCGCGTCGTGGGCCCGCGTGTGGGGCGGCCACGGCAACATCAAGCAGAAGGGCGACGCGACGCCGTCGTTCGACGGCGCCGTATGGGGGATGCAGGTCGGCCAGGATCTTTACGCCGATACGACCGCCAGCGGCCATCGCAATCACTACGGCTTCTTCCTCGGCTTCTCGCGCGCGGTCGGCGACGTGAGCGGCTTCGCGCTCGCGCAGCCCGATCTGGGCGTGGGCTCGCTGCAGGTCAATGCGTACAACCTCGGCGGCTACTGGACGCACATCGGCCCGGGCGGCTGGTACACGGACGCCGTGCTGATGGGCAGCGCGCTGACCGTGCGCTCGCATTCGAACGACAACGTGAACGGCTCGACGAACGGCAACGCGTTCACGGGCTCCATCGAAGCCGGGCTGCCGATCGCGCTCGGCAACGGACTGACGCTCGAGCCGCAGGCGCAGCTCGTGTGGCAATGGCTGTCGCTCGATCGCTTCGACGACGGCGTGTCGAGCGTCGCGTGGAACAACGGCAACACGTTCCTCGGCCGGATCGGCGCGCGGCTGCAATACGCGTTCGACGCGAGCGGCGTGCACTGGAAGCCGTACCTGCGCGTGAACGTGCTGCGCGCGTTCGGCGCCGACGACAAGACGACGTTCGGCGGCTCGACGGCGATCGGCACGCAGATCGGGCAGACGGCCGGGCAGATCGGCGCGGGGCTCGTCGCACAGCTGACGAAGCGCGGCAGCGTGTATGCGACGGTCAGCTATTTGACGAATCTCGGCGGCGAGCATCAGCGCACGATCACCGGGAATGCGGGCGTGCGGTGGGCGTGGTGACGACGAGGCGCGGCGATCGAGATAGCGCAAGGCGGCACGGTTTCGCGAAACGGCTCTGCTGATAACCAACAACTTCAAGAACCGGGACGGGGCAGGCCCGTCCCTGGAACGTTTCCCATCGCCACGCCGGGCGGCGTGGCGACGCTCGTCGGGCTGACGCGACTCAGCCCAGCGGCCAGTTCAGGATCGCGATGCCGTCGTTGTAGTCGCCGTCGCCGCCATCTTCCGATCCGACCAGCCCGAAGTAGGTCTTCTTGAAGATGTCGACCTGACGCGAGCCGATCTTCGACGGTTTGCCGTTCGCCGTCACGACCACCCGCACTTTCCCCTTGCCCGAGTTCACGATCTGCGTGTTCAGGTTCGCGTCCTGCGTGCCGGCGCCCTGGAACGTCGCGGCCGGTTTCGGGTTGTCGTCGACGAAGACCTCGATCGTCTGCGGGGACGACGAATTGACCAGCGCGGTCACGCCGAACGCGATGTTCGGCGGCAGGTTGAAGACGCCGTCGCGTTCGCCGCCGCCGGTCGGCACGGGCGCAGGCTGAACGGGTTGCGGCGTCGCCTTCGAGAAGTAATTGACCACCGCGCCGACGCCGAACTTCGCCGCGGCGCCGGGCAGCACGCCCGGCGCGCCGGCCCACGTCACCGTGCACGCGACGACCTGGCCTGCCGCATCGGTTTTCACCTTGTTCTGCCAACTGCCGACGTCGAAGCTGTACGGGATCGTCGCGATATCGACGAACACGTCGTATTGCGGCAGTTTCTCGACGAGCTGCGCGGTCATGAACTGGCGCATCCGGTCGAGCACGGCCTGATCGCCGTTGGCCTGCACGGCGGTGGCGTCGTTGCCCGCGAGTTGCAGCAGTGCGTACAGGTCGTCGTGGGTAAAGGGTTGTGACATGTCGTCCTCGTCTCGATGGAAGGTCTCGCATCGCGCGGCCCGGTGAACGGATTTCACCGGGCCGCGCGCGGAGCAAAGCATGGGACTGCAAATGACTGCCCGAACGATGCGCGATGCGTGGTCGTGCCCGTCGCCATCGCGATCGTTCGTGACGGCCGCCGATCAACCCAGCGGCCAGTTCAGGAACACGATGCCGTCGTTGTAATCGTCGTCGGCGCCGTCTTCCGATCCGACGATCCCGAAGTACGACTTCTTGAAAATGTCGACCTGTCGCGAGCCGAGCCGCGACGGCCTGCCGTTCGCCATCACGATCACGCGCACGCGCCCGTTGCCGGAATCGAGCACCTTCGTGCCGAGGTTCTGGTCCTGGACGCCGGCGCCCTTGAACGTCGCGGCGGGTTTCGGGTTGTCGTCGATGTAGATGTCGATCGTCTGGTCGTTCGCCGCGTTGGTGAGCGCGGTGACGCCGAACTTGATGTTCGGCGGCAGGTTGAACGTGCCGTCGCGCTCGCCGCCGCCGCCGACGGTGCCGGCCCCCGTGCCCCCGGCTTCGGCGCTCTGGTTGCCGCCGCCTTGCGACGACGGGGGAGCGGCTGTCTCCCCGATCGCGGAAAGGCTCGCGTACGAATCGATGTGCATCGCGCTGCCGCGCACGCTCTTCCACTGGCCCTTCACGAACGTGACGCCGCTGCCGACGTCGATCGTCGCGACGAGCGTGAACGGCATGCGGCCGGTTGCCTCCGGCACCTTCGACGAATAGGTGAAGCAGCCGTCCGCGACGGTGCCCTTGTTCGTCGCGATCGCGAAATAGATGCCGGGGAAGTTGTTGCCGGTCGCGTAAGGCGTCGGCACGTTGAGGATGACCTGCAGTTTCCCGTCGCGAATCCCGGCCTTCGCGATGTCGATGTAGAGGCCCGGGATGTCGACGTAAGTCTCCGATGTCGCGACGGGTGCGCTGACGATCGAAGCCGAAAGGAGCGGCATGAAAGTCTCCGGTGATGAGGGGGTCTGGATCAGGCGGGGCCCGCTGAACGCGGCGCAACCCGCCGGCCGCCATGGAGGCCACCGGCGGGGACGGCCGTCGATCGTGCGTCAGGTCAGCCGATCGGCCACTGGAGCACGACGATGCCGTCGTTGTAGTCGCTGTCGTGGCCGTCTTCCGATACGACGATGCCGAAGTTGACCGTGAACGGCGAGCCGTCCGACTTCTTGCCGGTGATCGGCGCGAGGCGCGCGTCGGTGGCCGACGGCTTGCCGTTCACCGACACTTCGAAACGGATCTTGCCGTTGCCCGAATTCAGCGTGGCTTCACGCGGGCCGTCGCGCGTCGTCAGCTTGTGATACGCGGCGGGTTCCTTGCTGTCGCCGATAAACAGCTTGATGTGCTGTTGCTCGGCGGCATTCGCGAAGAAAATCGCGCGGAAATCGGTATTCGGTGGAATCGAAAACTCGCCGGCGCGGTTGGATGACGTTTGAGAATCGGCCATGCTTGCCTCCTGATAAGTATTGGATAAGGCCTGAACCTTGTCGCGCAAACGTTTGCCGTTTGAAACGCGACGTACAGAGCATGACGAAAAATAAATAAAAAAATATTCGAACGAGAATGGTTATTGTTCAGGAAATCGAAAAGGCAGGCTAATCGATTGAGTGAAATGTTTTTAATGAGCGCGATTTCGATATATTCGGGAAACTATATCGATGCGTATATCGTTTTCGTGAACGATGCGCGAGCGGGGAGGCGGCGGGGGAAGCAATCGCGCTTCGGAGCAGACGCTCGGCGTTCGCATATGGCAGCGTTTCGTTTCAACATCGGTATCTCTGTCGTGGCCGCGCCCACCGGCCACCGTCGAACGCCCACACCGAAGCGCGATTGCAAGGGAGGAGTGTGCGGCGACTGGCGAAGAGGATGGACCGACTCACTCCGAACATGAATAGGACTTCACCGGTGCCGCACCCGTGAAGCATAGCGACGGAGGATGCCGCCGCCTATCGGACTGGACTGATTCTGCGCCAACGCGTCGTATCGCGGAACGGAGCGGGATGAAAGCGCGCCCGGTTGACAGCCGTGGCCGCCCTGTGATTTGATGCCGGTCATGCACGCCGCCCAGTTCCTCTTCCCGCTACGACTACTAGCCCGCTTCTCCGGGCTGGGTCTGCGGCTGCGCGCTTTCCATCTGCTTCTTTCCTGAAGCGCCAGATTTTCCCCGCATCACCGACCTGGCCCCGGTTGTCGACCGGCGCTTGAGTTCGTCTTTCCTTCGTCGTCTCTCCGCTTCGTCCCGGTCGCTCAACCGTCAAGGCCGTCGTTTGCCGTACCGCTTTGCCGTTGTGCCGCTTTGTTACCGCTTTTCCTGCCGTTTTCACCGCTGCGCGCGCAGCCGGCGCCTGACGCCGATGGCCGCCGCGCCGCGCTTTACCGACGAACAGACCGAGGACCGACATCATGATGCTGAAGAACCCCGCGACGAAATACCGACCGTTCACGCCCGTCAACCTGCCCGACCGCACGTGGCCGTCGCGCACGATCACGCAGGCGCCGATCTGGATGAGCACCGACCTGCGCGACGGCAACCAGGCGCTGTTCGAGCCGATGGACGGCGCGCGCAAGATGCGGATGTTCAAGACGCTGGTGGCGATCGGCTTCAAGGAGATCGAGGTCGCGTTCCCGTCGGCGTCGGAAACCGATTTCAACTTCGTTCGCGAACTGATCGAAGGCGGCCACATTCCCGACGACGTGACGATCGAAGTGCTCACGCAGGCGCGCGACGATCTGATCGAGCGCACCTTCGCATCGCTGCGCGGCGCGAAGCGCGCTATCGTCCATCTGTACAACGCGACCGCGCCGGAATTCCGCAAGATCGTGTTCGGCCTCGACCGCGACGGCGTGAAGCAGCTCGCGGTGAACGCGGCGCGCACGATCAAGCGGTGCGCCGACGCGGCGACCGACACGCAATTCACGCTGCAGTACAGCCCGGAAACGTTTACGGCGACCGAACTCGATTTCGCGAAGGATGTCTGCGATGCGGTGTTCGACGTATGGCAGCCGACGCCCGAGCGCAAGTCGATCGTGAACCTGCCGGCCACGGTGGAAATCGGGACACCGAATTACTATGCGGACCAGATCGAATGGATGCACCGGAATCTCGCGCGCCGCGATTCGCTGATCCTGTCCGTGCATCCGCACAACGACCGCGGCACCGCGGTCGCGGCGGCCGAGCTCGCGGTGATGGCGGGCGCCGACCGGATCGAGGGCTGCCTGTTCGGCAACGGCGAACGCACGGGCAACGTCGATCTCGTGACGCTCGCGCTGAACCTGTACACGCAGGGCGTCGATCCGGGCCTCGATTTCTCGCGGATCAACGACGTCGCGCGCACGGCCGAGGAATGTACGCAGTTGCCGATCCACCCGCGCCATCCGTACGTCGGCGATCTCGTGTTCACCGCGTTCTCCGGTTCGCACCAGGACGCGATCAAGAAGGGCTTCGCGGTACAGCGCGCCGACGCCGTATGGGAAATGCCGTACCTGCCGATCGATCCGAGCGACCTCGGCCGCACGTACGATTCGATCATTCGCGTGAACAGCCAGTCGGGCAAGGGCGGTATCGCGTATCTGCTCGAACAGGGTTACGGGGTCGCGCTGCCGCGCCGCATGCAGGTCGATTTCAGCGCGGCCGTGCAGCGCCTGACCGACGACAGCGGGCACGAGGTGACGAGCGCGCAGATTTGGTCGCTGTTCCAGCAGGAATACGTCGAAAGCGCCACACCGCTGCGCTATGTCGGCCATGAGCTGACCGAGCGCGACGGCCGCGAGACGATCGTACTGACCGCGGATGTGCACGGCGAGCGCCGTGTGCTGCGCGGCGAGGGCAACGGCCCGCTCGACGCGCTGATGCATGCGCTGCGCACGCCGCTGCGGATCCAGCATTACGAGGAACGCGCGCTGTCGCAGGGCGCCGATGCGAAGGCGATCGCGATCGCCGAGCTGGCCGGCACGGGCGTGCGCGGCAGCGCGTTCGGCGTCGGCGTGGACGCGAACCTGACGACCGCGTCGATCCGTGCGGTGATCAGCGGCGTGAACCGCGCGTATGCGCGTGCGGATGAGGTTGCGCGGGCAACCTTCTTCGACGCGGAGCGCGCGGTGAGGGCCGTGGCGTAACCGCGGCAGGGGCGGACGTGCAGCCGGGCGGGGCGATTTCCGGCGTGCACGAGCGTGCGCCCGGGCTCGTGAATCGGCGCGTGATGCGTGAGGCGCGAGGCCCTGCCGATGGCGTACGGTGCGCTGGCCGGCGCGCCGGCGGCCGTGACGCTCGTTCACGTCGGTTTTCTGTCGGCGTCGTGCTCGGCGCGCATCATCCGGCCGTGTTCATCGGTCTGCTGCTGTTCTTTCTCGGCTTCACGGCCGCGTACGAGCGCCATCAGTCGCCGCTGATGCTGCGCGAGAGCCTGCTCGTGGCGTTCTTCCTCGGCGGGCTCGTCGTGCTCGGCGGCCTGCAGCAGTGGTGGCTGCAGCCGATCGTCGCATCGATGGACGCGTACGCGCTCTATGCCGGCGCGCTCGGCCTGACCGCCGTGATGGACAACGCGGCGATCACCTATCTCGGCTCGCTGATCGCCGGCATGCCCGACGGCGCGAAATACATGCTGGTGTCGGGCGCCGTCGCGGGCGGCGGCCTGACGGTGATCGCCAACGCGCCGAATCCCGCCGGGCTCGCGATCGTGCGACGCGGCTTCGCGGACGAATCGGTCAGCGTGGCCGGCCTGCTCGCCGCGGCGATCGGGCCGACGCTGGTCGCGACGGGTGCGCTGTTGCTGCTCTGAGCGACGGCATCGCGTGAAATAGGACCTGGCTGATTCACGTCGTCGGGCCGTTACGCAATAATGAATTCGTCGGCGGCGAGTGGGCCGCCGGTGGGTGATTTGGGTTGGGCCGCCTGTCACGGGTGGCCCCTTTTTTCACCGGCACGACGAGTGTGCAGGCGCGAGTGTCCCATGGCGGCCGGTGGGCGCGGCCGCAAGCCGGTTTCATGTCGGCTGCCGTTCGGAAAATCACGCTGCCAGATGCGAGCACCGGGCATTCGCGCGTGCGCGTTCGACGCGTATGGCCGCCGCCGTGCGGCCGTTTCTTCGCGAGAAGGACGCTTGATCAACGACACCATCCGTACCGAGCCGACGCCGCCGCGACGCGCCTTTTTTCCGCTTCCGCGTGTTCGTGCATCGGCACGTCGCGCTTCATCGCAGGACATCCATGCATGTCGTCTTTCGCTATCCGTTGATCGCCGCGCTCGCGCTGGCGGCCGGATGCGCGTGCGCCGGCGCGCGCGCATTGGCCGGCGCCGTCGCGCGACGGCGCGCCGCTCGTGGGCGTGCAGGTCAAACTGCCGTCGTTCAGCGCGGACGACGCCCGGCGCATCCGCGTCACCGGCTTCGATTTCGTGCGGATCGGCGTCTGGACCGACCGGCTGGATCGGCCCGCGTATCGCCGCGCAGTCGATGCCGCGATCGCGGCGGCGCACGACGCGCAATTGCCGGTGCTGCTGACCATCCGCACGCTCGAACCGCTCGCGCCGCGCGATGTGCCGGCCGAACGGCGCATGGCTGCGCTCGCCGAAGCGGGCGCGACGCTGGCGGACACGGTGACGCGGCTTGCCGACCGATACCGCGCGCAACTGCTGGCCATCGAGCTGTGGAACGAGCCCGATCTCGACAAATACTGGCCCACCGGCGAGGTCGATTCGACGTTCGCGCCTTTCATGCAGGCCGCCTGCGTGCGTTTGCGCGAGCGCCGCCCACATGTGCCGGTGATCGGCTTCGCATTCTCGCGCGCGCCGTTCGCCGGCTCGGTGCCGGATCGGCTGCTGAAGCCGCTGGCGCCATCGCTGGCCGGATGCGTCGACGCGATTTCGTACCACGCGTACGGCATGGCGCCGGCGCGGATTCGCGCGGCCGCGCGCGACGTGCAGGCGCGCTATGGGCTGCCGGTCGCGATCACCGAGGACGGCGCGACGTCGGTCGGCCCCGGCGGCGACGCGCGCCAGGTGAAACGCCTGACGACGTTGCTCGCCGCATCGAATGAATCGATGACGCCGCTGATCTCGATCTACGAATGGGCCGACACGCCGAACGGGCCGGATGCCGCGCAGCGGAACTACGGCCTCGTCCGCGCGGACGGGACGCCCAAGCCGGCGCTCGACGCGGTGGCGCGGGCGCTGCGCGATCGCCGGGGCGCGCTACGCGGGCCCGACTGACGCGGCCGGCGGCGCGGACGGGGCCGCCGCGCGAGCCGTGCGCAACGGCCACAGCACGGCGGCGAACAGCGCGACGCTCGACAGATGCCGTGTGTAGCTGCCCAGATCGGGTTCGAACAACATCGACACCGCGACGTGCGCGAGTACCAGACACGCGAGCGTGTCGCCGCCGCGCAGCGACGCGGCGCGCGTGTCGGCCGGCGGCGCGACGCGCGGCCACGCGGATGCGAGCACGAGCGCGATGAAGCCCTGCATCGCGATGCCTTTCACGTCGAACGAGAACAGGATCGGCAGGTTGAGCCGCGCGACCGAGTACGCGTAGTTGCCGGCGAAATGCAGGAACGAATCGGGCGGATACGGATTGTAGAAGCTCGTGCGCGCGCCGAACGGCGATTCGTACACGAGGTAGTCGACCGCCACGTCGCGTGGGTGCTGAAGCAGCGTGTAGACCGAATCGGGCAGCGCGACGAATGCCGCGCCGGCCAGCAGCAGCGCGACGATCTTCAGCGGCAACGGCGCGCGGCGGAACGCCCACGCGCTGCCCGCGCACAGCACGATCAGCGCGAAATAGCTGCGGATGAGCGCCGCGTAGCCGGCATACAGCACGACGGCGATAGCCAGCGTGCGCACCGTGCCGAACCGGCGCGCGGCGAGCGCGACCAGCACCGCGATCAGCACGACGAGCGTGTCCTTGCTGGCGACGAACAGGTTGAAGAACAGGCAGGGTGCGATCAGCACGAGGTTGGCGAACAGCGAGCCGGCGCGACGCGTTTGCCGCAGCGCGAGCCAGATGAACAGCACGCCGAGCGCGGCGACGAAAACGCTGGTGCCCGCGCCGCCGAGCGTGCGATAGAAGCGACCGACCGCATCGAACGACGTGCCGTCGTAGGTCGCGCCGCCGCTGATCTGCGTATCGATCTTGTCGGCATCGCGGAAGATGAACTCGGGCAGCAGCGCCCGTGCGTTCGCATAGACCGCGAGATAGAGCAGCGCGACGCACGCGGCGATCGCATCGACGAGCCGGCGGCTCAGTAGCGGCCCGCTTGCCATCAGCTTACGAAGCATCGGCGGCTCCCGGTAACGCGCCGGCCGTGCGGGCACGGCGCGACGCGACGATGCACGCGAGCGCGGCCGTCATCGCGACGCTCGCGGCGAGATGGGCGTACGCCGCGCCGAGCGCGCCGAGGCCGCGAACCAGCGCGATCGACACCGGCAGGCAGGCGAGCGTCAGCGCCACCATCGCGAGCGCGACCGGCCGGCCCGCGCGCAGCGCGACGGCCGCCGCCCACAGCACGTCGGCGAGCGCGCGCAGCACGAACGACGTCGACAGGATCGCGAGGCCGGCCGTCTGCAGTGTCCCGGCGCGCTGGTGCGCGAGCTGGAAAACCGGCCCGTGCAGCGCGGCGATCGCGACGGCGGCGGCGGCCGTCAACGCGAACGATGCGCCGATCGAGCGGGCGAGTTCGCGTCGGAACGCGGCGCGCGCCGCGCCGAGCGCGCTCACGAAGCGCGGCGCGGCGACCACGACGACGGTCGCCGCCGCGACGGTCTGGATCGCATTCGCGATCGACCAGACGAACACGTACCGGCCCAGTTCGGCGGCCGGCAACGCGCCGGCCGCGACGAAGCGCTCCAGATATTGCAGGA
Source organism: Burkholderia sp. AU32262 (assembly GCF_020419985.1). Lineage (NCBI taxonomy): Bacteria > Pseudomonadati > Pseudomonadota > Betaproteobacteria > Burkholderiales > Burkholderiaceae > Burkholderia > Burkholderia sp. AU32262. Next base: position 13,144 of record NZ_JAIZRS010000010.1, on the reverse strand, counting down.
CCGACATCAGCAGCAATGCGACGAAGAACGGCAGTCCGTCGCGCCACACGGCCGCCAGGCTGCCCGCGGGCGGGCGGGCCGCGGTGCGCGACGCGGGCTGGGCGCGCGCGATGCGCGAGATGACCGCCCAGCCGATGGCGACCACCGCGACATCGGCCGTCAGCCACAGCACGAACAGCGCGTCGACCGACCCGATCGCACCGGCCGCGAGCGCCGCGATCGCGACGCCGGCCCACGCGCCGGTCCGCACGAACAGCAGCCACGACGCGACGCGGGCGCGATGCAGCGAAAACAGATAGGTATTGATTTCGAGCGCCGCGTGTTCGGCGCATGCGATCCATGCAACGAGCACGAGCGGCAGGTCGGGCAGCGCCGCGACGTGCAGCACGCGAGCCGCCCAGCCGGGCACCGCGAGCGGTGCGCAGAGCGCCGCATATACGACGCCGTAGCGCGCGAACACGCGCGTCGCGGTGCGGATCGCATCCGCCGGCGCATCGCCTGAAAGCCGCCGGTTCAGCTCGGTGCTGAAGCCGAGCCCGAGCACTTTCGACGCGACGACCGACACGGCGACGGCGAAGCCGTAGGCGGCGACGGCATCGAAGCCGAGCGTGCGCGCGACCGCGAGCGTCAACGCGAACTTCATCGCGAGCGCGGCGATGCGCAGCGCGAGCCGGGAGCCGAGCGCCGTCATCGCGCGGCCGGCCGGGACACGGCGTCGCGCAGCGACGCGACGAGGGCGTCGCGCGCCGACTGCAGGCGCGTCAGTCCGCCGTGCGTCGCGTCGCGAAAGCGCGCGAGCGCGCCGGGGGCGAGCAGCGTTCGCGCGACGGCCGCCGCGTCGAAGTCCGCCGCGTTCGCGACCCAGTCGGCCACGCCGAGATCGGCGTATGCGCCGAAACCCTTGCGTTCGTAGCTCAGGTGGTATGCCGGCACGCCGTGCAGGATCGATTCGAGCGCGCCGTGCAGGCGCACCGATACGACGGCGTCGGGGGTGTCGTGCGCGAGGACATGCTTGAGTGAACTCGGCGCGTCGATGCCGAGCGTGCGGTAGTACGCGCTGTCGTCGTTGCCGCGGCCGGTGCTCTGAACCGCGAACGTCAATCGGCACGCGGGACGCAGCAGCGCGATCAGCGCGATGGTCGATGCGTGATAGCGCGCGCGCGGCGCGTCGCTCCACGCTGGCGGCTTGCGCAGCACGATCGCGATATGCGCGGGCCGCGTGTCCGCCGCCGGGCGACGCGGGGCGACGCCGGCGTGGCGGCGCGCGAACTCGAGTACCGCCAGGTCCGGCGCGCGGCGCGTGTTCGCGTTGCCGGCGAGGAAGGCGACCGACCGGTCGTCGCGCACGAACACGTCGTCGAACGATTCGAGCATCGTCCGCAGATGCGCGGCGAGCCACGGCCGGTTCGCGGCGGGCCCGATGCTTTGCGGCAGGTAGACGGTCGGCTTGCGCGCGGCGCGCGCGAGCCGCATCTGCAGCAGGTGGCCGGCTTCGAGCTTCAGCGCCTCGATCGCGGTGCGCGCGCGCAGGTAGCCGCCGCCCACGCCGACGATCAGGTCGACGCCGTCCAGCAGGTGGCCGAGCGCGCCGAGCGAAGGATTGAGCGCGACCGGCAGCGGCGCCGCGCCTGCCTGCACGACGCGGGCCGCGCCGCGCGCCGCGAGCACCGGAGCCGGATGAACGTCGGGCAGATGCGCAAACGATGCCGGATCGGCGGCGACCACGGTGACCCGCACGTGCGGGCCGAACGCGTCACGCAGCAGGCCGATCGACAGGTCGACGAGCAGGCCGTCGCCGGAATTGCGCGTGCTGTATGCGTGCAGCAGCGCGACATGAACGGGGGCGCTCATCGGGGGGCCTCCTCGAGGCGTTCGCGGTAGACGGCGAGCGTGCGCTCGACCATCGTGTCCGCCGAGTAATGACGGGCGGCGAGCGCGCACTGCTCGCGCATGCTCGCGAGCCGTGCCGGAGAGCCGGCGAGATGCGCGAGCGCGGCGGCGAATTCGCGCGGGTCGTCGTCGTTGGCGACGCTCAGGCCGACCTGGTGGCCGTCGACGAGTTCGGCCGCGCCCGCGACGCGGGTCGCGACGATCGGCACCCGCGCGGCGACGGCCTCGATGCATACGTACGGGAACCCTTCGTAGCGACTCGGCAGCGCGAACACGTCGAACGCGGAGAAGTAGCGCCGCGCGTTGTCGATACGCCCCGCGACGTGCAGGTTCAGCGGCAGGTCGTCGGCCTCGGCCCCCGCGGCGCGGTTGAAGTCGCCGGAGCCGATCGCGACGATGTGCAGCCGGCCGTCGTCGCGCGCGGCGAGCGTGCGCGCGATGCGCACCAGCCGGTCGACGCCCTTCTGCGCATCGAAGCGGCCGACGAAGCCGATGACGAACGCGTCGTCCGGCACGCCGAGCGCGGCGCGCGCGGCTTCGCGCGGCAGCAGCGCGGGCGGCGTCACGCCGTTCGGGATCGTGCGGATCCGGTCGCGCGCGATGCCGAGGGCGTGCAGGTGGTCGGCTTCGTCGCCGGAGACGGCGATCACCGCGTCGGAGCGGCGATTGCCGAGCCAGCGCTCGATGCCGCCGTAGACGCGGCGCTTCACGGCCGACAGCGTCGGGTTCAGCGTATACACGGCGTGCGGCGTGTAGATCTGTTTCCACGGCCCGCCGCACAGGCGCGCGAGCGCGCCGGCTTTGGAACTGTGGCTGTGGACCACATCCGGCCCGATCTCGTGCAGCAGCCGGGCGAGCGCGCGTGCAGCGCCGACGTCGTGCAGGCCGACCGAACGGCGGAACGGCAGCCGATGAAACGACGCGCAACGCAGGGGCGTGTCGGCGAGGATGGCTTCGTCGAAACGCGCGCCGCGCGGCGCGATCAGATGGATCTCGACGTTCGCGCGCGCGTGGAGGCCGGCAATCAGGTCGACGAGATGCACGGCGACGCCACCGCCGGCCGCCTCGACCACCATCGCGATGCGCAACGGCGGCCCGGCGCGCTCGGGTGCGCGCGTGGGCGCATGGGCGGCCCCGTGTCGGGAGGCGGGCGTGGCCAGATCGGCGACCGTCATGCCGCTCTCCCGGTCAGGCGGCGCAGCGCCGCGCGCCAGCCGCGCGCGGACGCGTCCTCGGGCTCGTTCGCATAGCGGTATTCGGTGTAGCGGTAGCCGCCGTATTTCGTGCCGTACGCGCAGCGCCCGCCGCGCGCGTCGATGCCGTTCAGCACGACGCGGGGCGCCGCGCCGCCGTGGCCCGCGACGCGCTTCGCGGCTTCGGCGAGTTCGCCGGCCTTGGTCTGGCCCGCGCGCGCGACCAGCAGGATCGCGCTGGCGTGCTTGCCGAGCCAGCTGGCGTCGGCGGCGGCAAGCACCGGCGGCGCGTCGATCACGACCATGTCGTACTGCGCGCGCCATTGCCCGATCAGCGCGCCGACGCTCGCGCGCTGCAGCAGCGCGGCCGGCGCGTGCGGCAACGCGCCCGTCGCGATGAAGTCCAGATTCGGTTCGACCCCGCGATGCACGATGCCGTCGTGCGCCGCATGTGCCGCGAGCGCATCGGCAAAGCCGTTGTCGCGCGCGACACCGAAATACTGATGCAGGCGCCCCTTGCGCAGATCGCCGTCGATCAGCAGCACCCGCTTGCCGTCGGCCGCCTGCACCGCTGCGAAATTCGCCGCGACGAACGACTTGCCGGCGCCCGGCGCCGGCCCCGTGATCAGCACGACCGGGCGCGCGTCCTGTGCAAGCGAGAAATGCAGCGCGGTCTGCAGGCTGCGCAGGCTTTCGATCGCCGGCTCGTACGGCTCGGCGAGCGCGAGCAGGTGCGGGCCCGCGTCCTGACGCTCGATCGCGCGTATCATCGCGCGCTGGCCGGCGGCGGACGGCACGACCGCCAGCACCGGCAGCCCGGCGTGGCGCTCGATCTCGTCGACGCTGCGCAGGCCGCCATAGAGGAAGTCGCGGGCGAACGCGATCAGCATCCCGAGCGCGAGCCCGACGAGCGCGCCCACGCCGATCGCGACCGGACGGTTCGGCCGCACGGGATCGTCCGGCGCGACGGCCGTATCGACGACGCGCACGTTGCCGGTCTTGCCGGCCTTGACCAGTTCGAGCTGCTGGATGTTGTTCAGCAGCGCCGTGTAGAGATCGGTGCCGACCTTCACGTCGAGTTGCGCGCGGACTTCGTCGCGCTGCCGCTGCGGCAGCCGCGCGAGATCCGTGTCGAGCGCGGCCTGCCGATGCCGCAGCGTCGCGAGCTGTGCGTCGAGCGCGGCCATGTCGGGATGCGACGGCAGGAACCGCCGCGACAGCTCGTCGCGTTTCTGCTGCAGCTCGAGCACGCGGGTCTGCAGGTCCGCGCCCTGCTGCAGCGCAAGCTTGCCTTCCTCGGCGAGGTCGATCGAATGCCCGCTGCTGCGCAGCGTCGCATAGCGTTGCTCGGCCTCCTCGAGCTGCCGCTTGACGGTCGGCAACTGGTCACGGAGGAACGCCAGCGAGTGCGCGGCCTCCGCGGAGCGGCGCTCGACGTTCTGTTCGACGTAGCGTTGCGCGAGCGCGTTGAGCGTGGCGCCCAGCGCGGCCGGATCGTCGCCGCGCAGCGTCGCGACGAGCACGCCCGACTGCTTGATCTTTTCCTGCACGTCGAGCGCGGTGCGCAGCGCGTCGATCGTGTCGGCGCGGCCGTTGCGGATCAGGCGAAAGCGCGTGCCGGGCAGTGCGTCGAAGCCGGCGACCTCGATCGACAGCGGGCCGTAGCGCGTCGCAAAGGTTTCCGCGCGGCCGATGTGGCCGATCGCATCGTCGGGCAGGTCCGGGCCGGACAGCCGGTAGCGCCGCGCATCGATGCGCGTGAGGCTGAACGTGTCGCCTTGCGCGCGCCTTGGCACGTCGAAGCGCGTGACGTTCGCGCGTTCCTGGCCCCATGCATAGCCGCCGATGCCGAGCAGGCCCGGCTGCACGACGCCGTCGTTCAGGCGCGACACGAAATCGCCGATCAGCGGAAAGCGCTTCGGTTTCGCGACGATGTAGCTGTGCAGATCGTCCACGGCGCGCGTCACGACGAGCCGGGACGACAGAATCTGCGCTTCGGCCGAGGCCGGCGCGTTGACGTTGAAGAACGACGCGGCGTCGCCGAGCAGGTTCTTCGCCGCGCTGTCGCCGCCGTCGTCGGTCTGGATCATCAGGTCGGCCTGATAGATCGGCGGCGCGAGGAAGGCGTACAGCGCGCCGACGCCGAGCCCGGCGGCGGTCAGGGCGGCGATGGTCCAGCGTGCGCCGCCGAGCACGTCGAGCGCGTGAACGAGATCGAACTCGCTTTCGGCAGCGGGTTCGCGGGAGGGCGATGCGGTCATGATGAGGTCGACGGGGAAGGGGCGGCCGGCCGGTCGGGCCAGCGCGCGAGGATGAGCGGGCGCCAGCCGTCGACGGCGGCGGCGATCAGCGATGCGCAGCGCACGAAGTCGGCGCGCGTGCCGCGATAGGGATCGGGAACGTCGAAGCCGGCGCGCGTGCCGCCGGGCGCGATCGCGTGCTCGCCGAGGCGAAACACGCGGCCGCGTGTGAACAGGTGGCGCGCTTCGACATCGCGCTGCTGCGCGCGGTCCATCACGAGGATCAGGTCCGCGTACCGGCACAGGTCGGCCGTGACGGGGCCGGCTACGTGCGCGTCGAGATCGAGACCGAGCTCGCGCGCGACGGCGCGGGCGAGCGGATCGGCCGGATGGCCGGTGCGCGGCGCGAGGCCGGCGGAGCGGACCGTCGCGTGCGGCAGCCGTGCCGCCAGCAGCGCGGCGGCGATCGGGCTGCGGCACAGATTGCCTTCGCACACGACGAGCAGGGACGGACGCGCGCTCATTTGGTTGCCAGCGCGGTGGCGGCGCCCGTGTTGACGCTCGGCAACAGCAGCGCGAGCACGCGGCTGAAGCGCACGAGGCCGTTGCCGTCGACGTAGACGGTGTCGTTCGGTTCCAGCTCGAATTCGTTCGCGAGCACCATCGCGACCGGCGAGCGCGCATCGAGATGGAATACGGTCGGCGCGCCGCGCGCATCGCCGCGGATCACGAACATCTGCGCGGCATCCGCCGTGTTCGAGTTGATGCTGCCGGCCTGCAGCAGCGCGTCGCCGAGCGTGAGGCGGCCGTTGCGCTTCGGGAGCGCGCGCAGCGGGCGGTTGACTTCGCCCATCACGTACACGCCGTTGTCGTCGCGCGCGGCGATCTTCAGCAGATCGCCGCCGCGCAGCACGATGTCGGCCGGATTGCGGTGCTCGCGAATCATCTTTGCGACGTCGATGCGCACCGGCACACCGTCGCGAACGAGCGTCACGTCGCTCTGGTCGGCCGCCGGCGTGAAGCCGCCGGCGCGGGCGAGCGCGTCGGCGAGCGTCATCGGCACGTCGTTGACCGCCTGCGCGCCCGGCGCATGCACTTCGCCGTCGATATAGACCTGCTGCGAACGGTACGACGCGACGCGCAGCGTCACCTGCGGGTCGCGATAGACGCGCGAGAGCGCCTGCGTCACGCGCGCCTGTGCATCGGCGGCGCTCAGGCCCGCGACTTTCAGCTTGCCGGCATACGGAAACGTCAGATTGCCGCGATCGTCGACGACGAACCCGGCAACCGGATCGGCCGCGCGCGGCGGCGTCTGCGGCGAGCCGGGCTGCGCGGCGGCCAGCTCCGGGTGGTCCCAGACGGTGATCTGCAGCACGTCGCCGGGGCCGATCCGATAGCGCGAAGCGGCGGGGGCGTCGAGCGCCGACAGCGCGGCCGTCGCGGCCGCCTTCTCGGCGCGCTGGCGCTGGATCAACTGCGGGTCGATCTGCACGATGGGCACGGGCAGGCGCGCCGGCGACGCGTCCGCGCGTGCGGGTGCGCCGTCGTCCGCCGGATGCGCCGGTGCGTCCGCGCGCGCGATGCCCGGCGCCGCATCGGGCGCGCGCGTCGCGCGCAGTTCCTGGACGAACGGGTGATCGCCCATTCGCATGCCGGGCGCGAGCGCGCACGCGGACAGCGCGAGGCCGGCCAGCGCTGCAAGCGAGGCCGTGCGTATCGCGTGTACCGCACGCCGGCGTGCGCGGGCCGCGGTCGAAACGTTCGAGGTCTTCATCTGATCATTCCTTGATGGCGGCGCCGGGGTGCGGCGGCCGCGCGCGCCCGGCCCGGGGTAGCCGGGCGCGAGCGGGGTTCGGGTGAGTGCGCGCCGCGTTCGCCGGTCACGCGAACGCAGCCGGCCGCTCAGTAGGCGTTGGGATGCACGATCCCTTTCAGCACGGTCGCGCCGATGATGCGCAGATCGAGCGCGAACGACCAGTTGCGCAGGTAGTACAGGTCATGCTCGATGCGCGACTGCATGCTTTCGACGCGTTCGGTCGCGCCGCGCAGCCCGTTGACCTGCGCCCATCCGGTGATGCCGGGCTTGATCCGGTAGCGATGGATGTAGCCGTCGACGATCGTGCGGTACTGCGCGTCGTGCTCGACCGCGTGCGGGCGCGGGCCGACCACCGACATGTCGCCGAGCAGCACGTTGATGAACTGCGGCAGCTCGTCGAGGCTCGTGCGTCGCAACAGCGCGCCGACGGCCGTGACGCGCGGATCGTTGCGCATCGCCTGCACGACCGTGCCATCCCGCTCGACGTGCAGCTTCATCGTGCGGAACTTGTAGATGTCGAAGGTTTCGCCGTCGGCGCCGCGCCGCTTCTGCGTAAAGAACACGGGCCCCGGCGACGACAGCTTCACCGCGACGCCGATGACGAGCAGCAGCGGCATCAGCGCGATCAGCGCGACCGCGGCGAAGGTCCGGTCGAATGCCGCCTTCAGCATCCGCGCGCGCGGCGTCAGCGGCGACACGGCGAGCGAGATGGCCGGCTGGCCGAGCACTTCGTCGGCCTGACTGCCGAACGGCGCGAGCTGGCTCACGTCGGGCAGCAGCCGCAGATCGACGAAGTCGTGACGGAATTCCTCGATCACGTCGACGATCGCGCGCTCTTCGCTCAGCGGCAACGCGATCCAGATCTCGCTCGCGCGAAGCTGCCGCGCGTGTCTCGCAAACGTCGCGAGGTCGCGGTGCACCGGAAGCTCGCCGACGCTCGCCCCGGCGTCCGGCGAAACCCGATAGACCGCGACGAACCGGTACGGCGAAGCCATGCGTTCCACCGCGGACGTCAGTTGCGCGATGCGCTCGTCGGTCCCCGCGAGCGCGATCGCGCGATAACGCTTGGGTGCGCGCACGCGGCGGCACCGCCACACGAACAGCGCGATGCGAAACGCGATCAGCGACACCGCGACACCCAGCGTCCAGCGAACGAACCATGCGAACGACGCGACATTGACCGCGGCCATCGCGATCATCATGACGAACACGCTGCCCTGGGCGATCAGCCATAGCGCGAGCGCGCGAAGCAGATAACGCGCGATGCGCACGCCGTTGTCGCTCAGGTCGCGGTCGATCAGGCCCAGGAGGAAGGTCGCGCACAGCACGCTCGTCGCGACGAGTACGGTTTCCGTTCGCAGCGCCGCGAGCGACATGGTCGTTTCGTCCAGCATCACGACCGCGATCGTGACGATCATCGCGATGTCGGCGACGAGTACGGCGAGCGCGCGGTTTCGGAGCAGTTTTTTCAGCATTTCACGTCGCCTCACGACATGCCGGCTTTGCCCATGCGGCCCGCATGGAGATACGCGTGTGGAGGCGCCTCGGGTGGTTCACGTCAAGTTATTCGAGATCGGACGAATGATTCGCGGTCCGAATCGGATTCGTTCGATTCATTCTATTGACGTGGAATGCGCGGGACCATCAGGCAACGGGAAGATCGGCAGCGCTTGCCGGTCGGACTGGTCCTGTTCTGTGCGGCCGGTTCGCCATGTCGTGCCGTCGCGATGAAACAGCATCGTGCGGAGATCGGTATCGTCCGCGCGTGTGGACCCGGGGGCGGGCGCTCGATGCTCGCATCTGGCAGCGTTTTGGAGCATGCAGCACGATCAGCATGTGAATCGTGATGTGGCCGCGCCCACCGGCCACCATCGAACGCCCGCTCCCGGGTCTTGTCCCGGCGAAGGCCGGCCCGGCAGGCCGCGCGTATCGCCGCCGGCCGGAAGCCGGCAACGAATGCTCAACGGCCCCACGCGAAGTAATGGGAACCGGCGACCGCTAGCACCGCGCCGATCAGCGCCGCGTAAGGCGTGAGATTCAGCCACATGCTGCGCGTCGGCACCTCGAGCTCCATGTCGCGCTGCATTTGTGCGGGGAAGCGGCCGCGGTCCTGCCAGTAATGGCTATACAGGAACACCGGCACGATCAGCAACATCGCGATCAACCCGTTGCGCAGCGTGCCTTCGCCTTGCAGATCGGCGCCCGCGCCCGCATAAACGAGGTTCGCATACCCGCAGATCGAGCCCGCGACGAGCAGCCACGTCGGGCAGCGGAACGGCCGATCCCAGTTGCCGCGATCCATCCGGTGGATCCAGCCCGACTGAAGATTCAGGAATACGAACAGCATGTAGCAGACGTTCGAGATCGACAGCACCGTCATGTAGTCCGACATCATCAGCAACACGAGGTTGAAGCCGAGGTCGGTCCACATCGCGCGCGTGGGCGAGCCGTGCTCGTTCACGTGCGACAGGTACTTCGGCAGCCAGCCGTCGACCGACGCCTGGTACAGCGTGCGCGACGAACCCATCATCGACGTCATCACGATCAGCAGGATCGACAGCATCAGCATCACGACGACCGCATTCGCAACCCACGCGCCGCCGCCGACGATCTTCGCCATCGCGGCCGCGACGCCGGTACCGTCGCGAATCGACGGATCGAGCATCGCCTGCGTGCCGAGCGCGCCCTGGAACGCCATCGGCACGAGCGTCATCACGACGAGACACAGCGCGCCCGACCAGAAGATCGCCTTCGCGGTATCGCGCCGCGGATCGCGGAATTCGCGCGTGTAGCAGACGGCCGTCTCGAAACCGTACGACGCCCAGCCGGCCATGAACATCGCGCCGAGCGCCATCGTCACACCCTGCCCGTTCCACGCGCCGAAGGTCGCGGCCGTGAGGTTGCCCTGCGCGTCGTGACCGAGCGGCAGCAGCGGGAGCAGGTTCGACATCGGCACGTCGCCGGTGACGAACGGCACGATGCCGACGATCAAGAGCGGCGTGAGCGACGCGATGCCGAGAATGCGCTGCGTACGCGCGGCCTTCGACGCACCGCTATGCTGAAGCTTGAACGTGATGAGAAGCAGAATCGTCGCGATGATGAACGTCGCGTTGATTCGCAAAGACAGACCGGGCTTGATGAACCCGAGATCCGCAACCTTGAGCTGCCAGTGCAGCACCGCCGCATTGGCGGGAAAGAGACTCGTGAGCGCATAGCTCGCCGCGAGGCCGCAGCCGAGCGCGAGCATCGGCGACCACGCGAGCCAGTTGCACCACACGGACACCGGGGCAATCAGCTTGCTGTAACGGACCCAGCCGATCGCGCCGTACACCGACGCACCGCCCGATTTATGCGGAAACAGGCTGGAAATCTCCGAGTAGGTCGCGCTTTGAATCAGCCCCATCGTGATCGCGGCGATCCACACGGCCCACGCCGGGTGGCCGATCGTCGCGGACACGCCGCCGATCGTGAACAGCACGCCGGCCGGCACGCCGCTCGTGACCCAGAACGCGTCCTTCCAGCTGAGGCCGCGTTGCAGCGTGTGGCCGCCGGCATCGTGCGGCGTATCGGCCGCGACGTCGGCGGCATGGCGGATGGGCGATCCTGCATCGTTCATGGTGCTTGCTCCTGAGTGGTCGAGTTCCCGGCCGGCGGGACCGGCAAGCGGATCGGGCAGGGTGCAGGCATTGTCGAATGCGCGGCTGCGTGAAATGAATCGGCCCAGTCTGAAAATCGGCCGGTGCTCGGACCGGTCCGAGCCGGCGCATATTTTTTCACTCGCCGATCGTGCCGCCGCGAACCACGACGATAGCGATCGCCAATCGAGCCGATATGAATAAGTCAATTCACGGCCGGCTTACATGCGAGTTACAGTGAGGCCCCATTTCAAACATGGAGTCGACAGATGTACAACACGCAAGCCGCATGGCGTACCGCTTTGCTGGTATGCGCGACCGTCCTGACCTTCGACGCGAGCGCATCGACACTGACACGCGACAACGGCGCGCCCGTCGGCGACAACCAGAACTCGCAGACGGCCGGCCCCGGTGGCCCCGTCGTGCTGCAGGACGTCAACCTGATCCAGAAACTGCAGCGTTTCGACCGTGAGCGCATTCCGGAGCGCGTCGTGCACGCGCGCGGCACCGGCGCATACGGACACTTCATCGCGACCCGCGACATTTCCGACTACACGCAGGCGAAGGTGTTCGCGCCGGGCACCGACACGCCGGTGTTCGTCCGGTTCTCGAGCGTGATCCACGGCGGCACGTCGCCGGAGACGCTGCGCGACCCGCGCGGCTTCGCGACGAAGTTCTATACGTCGGAAGGCAACTGGGATCTGGTGGGTAACAACCTGCCGGTGTTCTTCATCCGCGACGCGATCAAGTTCCCGGACATGGTTCATTCGCTGAAGCCGGCGCCGGACACGAACATCCAGGATCCGAACCGCTTCTTCGATTTCTTCTCGCATCAACCCGAAGCGACGCACATGCTCACGCGCCTTTATTCGGACTACGGCACGCCGAGAAGCTATCGCGAGATGGACGGCAACAGCGTGCACGCGTACAAGTTCGTCAACGCGCGCGGCGACGTGCACTACGTGAAATTCCACTGGAAGAGCTTGCAGGGCGAGCACAATCTCGACGCGAAGGAAGCCGAGCGCATTCAGGGCAAGGACTTCAATCACATGACGCGTGATTTGCAGGCGGCCATTGCCGCCGGCAACTTCCCGAAATGGGATCTGTATGTCCAGGTGCTGAAGCCCGAGCAGCTCGCGCGCTTCGATTTCGATCCGCTCGACGCCACGAAGATCTGGCCCGACGTTCCGGAGATCAAGATCGGCACGATGACGCTCGACCGCAATCCGGCGAACATCTTCCAGGAAACGGAGCAGGCCGCGATGGCGCCGTCGAATCTGGTGCCGGGCATCGAGCCGTCGGAAGACCGGCTGCTGCAAGGCCGCCTGTTCGCGTATGCGGATACGCAGTTGCATCGGGTAGGCGTGAACGGGCTGCAATTGCCGGTGAATCGCCCGCGCGCCGACGTGGCCAACCACAACCAGGACGGCGCGATGAACGGTGGCATGACCAAGGGCACCGTGAACTACGAGCCGAGCGCGGCGAAGGATCTGTCGGCGGATGCGCGGTACAAGTACAGCCGGCTGCCGCTGACCGGCACGACGCAGCAGGCGCCGATCGCGCGGACGCGGAACTTCGCGCAGGCCGGTGCGTTCTATCGATCGCTGCCGGAGAACGCGCGCAAGGATCTGATCGCGAATCTCGCGGGCGATCTCGGGCAGGTGAAGGACGAGAACGTCAAGTACACGATGCTGTCGTATTTCCAGAAGGCCGATCCGGAGTACGGCCGCAGGATCGCGCTGGCGGTCAATGCGGATCCGCAGCGCGTCGAGGCGCTGGCTGCGCGGCTGGCGGACTGACGCAAGGTTGAACCCATGACGAAAACGGCCAGTCGCGAGACTGGCCGTTTTCGTTTGCTACGCGAGCGGCGTGAAGCCGTCGGTCACGCGAGATCGAAGCGGTCGAGGTTCATCACCTTGTTCCAGGCGGCGACGAAGTCGCGCACGAACTTCTCCTTCGCATCCGTGCTGCCGTACACCTCGGCCAGCGCGCGCAACTGCGAGTGCGAGCCGAAGATCAGGTCGACGCGCGTGCCCGTCCACTTGACCGCGCCCGTCGCACGGTCGCGCCCCTCGAACACGTCGTTCGCGCCCGACACCGGCTTCCACTCCGTACCCATGTCGAGCAGGTTCGCGAAGAAATCGTTCGTCAGCGTGCCCGGACGATCGGTGAACACGCCGTGCTTCGAGTCGCCGACGTTCGCGCCGAGCACGCGCAGGCCGCCGACCAGCACGGTCATCTCCGGCGCCGTCAACGTCAGCAGCTGCGCCTTGTCGACCAGCAGCGCCTCGGCCGGCGTCTTGTACGCGTGCTTCAGGTAGTTGCGGAACCCGTCCGCCACCGGCTCGAGCACCGCCATCGCGTCGACGT